>JAFGMJ010000136.1 GCA_016927635.1 Actinomycetota bacterium | reverse complement strand
TAATATAAATAATATAATTATAAAACTGATGTTTAAATTTTAAATTTTCTTTTGATTAAAATCAATTTATAATTTCTGAAGTGAAATCCTTTTAAGCGGATTTTAAGATTTTTAAACCGGCAAAATCTAAAAAGGCGGAAATTTTTATCTATGGAAAAAACAGAAAAAAATACAAATGAGATAATTTCAGGCCCTGAGGCAATAAGGGTAAGATTTGCCCCAAGCCCTACAGGATATCTTCATATTGGAAGCGCAAGAACTGCTTTCTTTAACTGGCTTTTTGCAAAAAAAACAAAAGGCAGGTTCATTCTCAGGATAGAAGATACCGACATATCGCGCCACCTTGAGGAAGCCATAGAGCTTATAATGGATTCGCTCAAATGGCTGGGAATGTCATGGGATGAAGGTCCGGACATAGGCGGAAACTACGGGCCTTACAGGCAATCCCAGCGAAAAGAAATTTATCTTGAATATGCAAAAAAACTGGTGGAAAACGGCAGGGCTTATTACTGTTTCTGCAGCCAGGAAAAACTGGCAGAAAAAAGGAAGGCCTTTATGGGTGACGCAAAAGCAGACTATTATGAATATGACAGGGAATGTTATTATCTTGGCCCAGGAAAAGTCAGGGAAAACCTTGAGGGCGGTATACCCTGGACAATAAGGCTTCTTGTGCCTGATGATATTGAAATAAAATTTGAAGACCTGGTTTACGGCAGTATATCTGTAAGCAGCAATACGCAGGAGGATTTTATAATAATAAGGTCAAACGGACTTCCCACATATAATTTTTCTGCAGCAATTGATGATATTCTTATGGAAATAACGCATGTAATAAGAGGAGAGGACCACCTTTCAAATACCCCAAAGCAGATACTTGTATACAGGGCGCTTAATGCCGGCCTTCCCGTATTTACTCACCTGCCGATGATACTAGGCGCAGACGGCACCAAGCTTAGTAAAAGGCATGGCTCAATATCTATTGAGGCTTACCGCCAGGATGGATTTCTTGCTGAATCAATAAGGAATTATCTTTCCCTTCTCGGATGGTCATATGATGAAAAAACTACCATATTATCATTAAACGACATATTAAATAAATTTGATTTAAGCCAGATAAATAAAAGGCCGGCAAGATTTGATTACGAAAAACTTTTATGGCTAAATGGCCATTACCTCAGAAATATGCCTGATAAAGACCTTGAAAAACTTATCCTTGAAAAAATACGGCTTGATACAAAAACCTTTAATGCCAATATTAGCGATATTGATAAAAAAATAAAAAAAATCATCCCAATTATTAAAGAGAGGATTAAGACTTTAAACGAAGCTCTGGATATAATCTATGTATTTTTCAGGCCCGTTTCATACCAGCAAGATTTCATTGATTATATAAAAACAAATAAGGATACTGCCATAAATGTCATAGACGACGCTATATTGCTGCTCTCTGGAATCAGGGATTTCTCCCATGATAATATTGAGGCGGCTTTAAGAAATATTTCAGAAAGAAAAAATTTAAATTTCAGAAAAACCGCAGAGATTATAAGGGCAGCTGTATGGGGGTCAAAAGTCAGCCCGCCTATGTTCGGGACAATGGAAATATTCGGCAAAGAAGAGTGTGCTTTACGGCTTAAAGCTTTTAAAAAAATTATAGCTTGAATTCTCTTGAAAGTTTTGCAACTTTTCTTATTCTTTCAAAGTTTGCCCCGGGAGGGGTGGTGTCGGCAAAGCTTAAAATAATTCTTTGACCTTTGCCTATGTCTGAGAGTAAGCCGTTTAAGTATTTTTCAAATTCATAGTCGTTCATTGATTTTTCCAGAACACATATTGAGGGTATGCCTCCCCATATAGTTATTTTGTCTTTAAAACTCTTTCGAATATCTGCCAGTTTTAAATGCGTCATAGGATAAGGGCATATTGAATCTGCAATGTCTATGCCAGCTTCAAGATACTGCGGCAGCAGCCCTTCATTCTCTCCATCTGCATGAGTAAGGAAAAATTTTCCCGCTTTGCGTGCAAGTTCTGAAGATTTTTTGAGGTATGGCGTTATATGTTCTTTAAAAAATTCAGGCCATGTAAGGAAACTGTCATAATTTGCACCAAGAAATACAATCTCTGCGCTGCTGTCGGTAGCAATAGATACCGCCCTGTCAAGAAAAATCTGTATTTTTTCTGCAAGCCCTGAAATCATGCCGGGATTATCATGATACTGGTAAATGAATTGCTCAAACGGCAAAAGCTCTTTCATAATATAATGCACGGGTGATGCAGAAAGAGAACAGAAAGCTATGCATGCGCCATCATTTCCAATAAAGTCCCTGTATATTTCAAAACCTGAATAGTTTTTTTCAATTTCAATATTTTCAAAAATATAGCCCAGAGCCTTGTAGTCTTTCTTATCTTTAATTGCATGTTCCACAGTATGGCCGATTGTGGAGCCGTCCTGCTCCATCCTGTCATTATATATTACCTTTGTGCTTATTTGCCCGTAAGGAGTAAAAAAGACTGATGAAGTAAACCCCTGCTTATCTGTTTGGCTTTTAAAATCAATGCTTTTAGTGTTTATTTTATAGGGATTGCTCTTCAAATCATATATTCCAAGTCCAATAAAAGATATGCTGTCTTTGCCGGCAAAGTTTCTAAAATCAGGAACCACTGAATGATAGCCGACAT
>JAFGMJ010000135.1 GCA_016927635.1 Actinomycetota bacterium | reverse complement strand
TAATATAAATTTATGTTTCTTTTAGCACTGATATAAATCATTTTTAATTAATAGGGCTTTACAGGAGGCATATAGTGGATAACGATAAATCTGGTAAAAGCCCTTCCGAAAATTTTGCGGAGATGATGAAAGATTTCGGAAGTGCAGTAGCGGAAATATTCAATGACCCCCAGTTAAAGGAAAAGGCTAGGGAATTTGGGGAAAGCGCATCAAATTCTGCAAAGACTTTTGCTTCGAGGTTCAAAGATGAAGAAGTAAAGAAAAAATTCAGCGATCTTGGCCAAAAGGCAAAAGAGTTTGGCAATAGCGTTGCGGATTATTTTAAGGATGATTCAAAAAAAAATGAAAAAAGCGGCCAGGCATCAGGCGAAGACAAAGATGGGCAGGCGCAAAGCAGCGGGACCACAGCAGAAAAAACCCAGGATAACAACAAAATAATCAGTAATGATAATTCTAAAAAAAATACTCCGGCTGGCCCTGTAAAGGTTTCAGTAAATGCAGAAAGGGAAAGGAATGCAAGAATAACCGGTTATTGTTTTGCTATTGCATGGAGCATAATATTTTTTGTCTTTTTTAATTTTTTTAACAAATATATTGCATACTATGTTTTTGATTCAGCTTCACAGGCGTGGACAGTAACTCCCTTTATAACTGAAATGTTTAGCCTATGGCTTCCTTTTTTAAACGCATCATTGCTGGTGTCTGTGGCAGGCAACATTGTGCTTATAATAAATGACAGTTTTTACTTTGAAAATATAACAAATATTGTAATGCATATATTTGGCCTTGCATCAATTTCAGCCTTGCTTATAATTTTCCCGTTTGACTTCAATGTAATGTCGCCATCTGTACTGGCTACAATACTTACGCCTATTATAAGAATATCTCTCATTGTAATACTGGTCGGATTGTCGATAGCAATACTTGTAAGATTTATTAAAGTCATAATAAAAACAGCGAGGTCCTCATAGATTGCCTGAATATATTAAAATAATCCTTCAGGTTTTAGGTGGGCTTGCCCTTTTTATTTTTGGTATTGAAAGGTTAAGCTCAAGCCTTCAGAAGCTTGCCTCCAATAAGCTTAAAACAGTAATAAATATATTATCCAAAAAGCCTTGGGCCGGAGTTTTTGTAGGTGTTGCAATCACTGCAATTATACAGAGCAGCAGCGCAACCTCTGTTATGTCAGTTGGTTTTGTAAATGCAGGCCTTATGACTCTTCGACAGGCAATAAGCATTATTATGGGGGCAAATGTAGGCACAACGGTGACTGCGCAAATCGTTTCCCTAAAAGTCAGTATGCTGACCTACCCTTTAATAATTGCAGGCTTTCTTACATTTTTTATCGGCAGAAGGCGCGTAATTAAAAATACCGGTATTGCCATAATGGGCCTGGGCATACTTTTTTTAGGCATGCAAATAATGACAGATGCTTTTGCGCCATTAAAAGAAAGCCAGGATTTTAAAAATCTTCTTATCACTTTTGGCAAGAATCCTTTTCTTGGCCTTTTAGTAGGAATAATAACTACGGGTATACTTCAAAGCAGCTCGGCCACAATAGGACTTCTAATAGCAATGGCTTCACAGGGATTAATTGGCATAGAAGCCGCAATACCCATACTTATAGGCGATAATATCGGCACCTGTGTAACTGCCCTTATTTCAAGCATAGGCACGACTATAACGGCCAAAAGAGCTGCTTTTTCTCATCTTATGTTCAATATTTTTGGCACTGCTATATTTTTTATACTGATTTATGTATTCAGGCTACAGAACTTTATAATAAATATATCGGGTGAAAGCATTCCAAGACAGATAGCCAATATACACACTATTTTTAACCTTGTAACAGTTATATTGCTGCTGCCTATGATAGGCATTTTTGAAAAAATAATTACAAAAATATTTCCGGGAAAAGATGTGGTTGTAAACAAGAATGCCCTTTATCTTGAAAAGCGCCTGATCTCTACACCTGTACTGGCAATGGAACAGGCAAAAAAGGAATTCGTAAGGATAATAGGCATTGCTCACGAAATGCTTAACCTCTCAATGGAAAGGATTGATAGCAAGGATACCCTTCTTGACCAGAGAGTACTTGACAGAGAAACCGCTGTTGACAGCATCACCGAGGATGTCGTCAGGTATCTTACAAAAGTTTCACAGAACGCAATGGCATTCAGCCTATCAAATGAGCTGACAAACCTATTTCACATTGCATATGATATTGAAAGAACAGGCGACCATGCAGAAAGTATCCTTTACCTCTGCCGTATAAAAGAAGAAAACAGGATGAAATTCCCAAAAATTGCAATGGATGAACTTGATGAAGCGCGTTTTAAGGCAAACGAGCTTTTCGAGTCGCTGAAAAAAGGCATAACAGATAATGATGCGGAAAAGATAGCTGAATGTGAAACGCTCGAATCCGAGCTGGACTTAATAGTCAGGAAAGCAAGAAGCAATCATCTTTACAGGCTTCAAAAAGGCCAGTGCATGCCTCTTTCAGGAGTTGTATTTGCAGATATAGTGCTACACATTGAAAGAATAGGCGATCTTCTTTACGGTATTTCAAAAAATATAAAAAATATTGAAAACAGGCATTAGATTATAAATATTTAGCCTCTTAATCTCTTAAATTAAATTTAAGCTTCTTTTTAGTCACATTTAAAAAAAATCAATAAAAGAACCCATAGAG
>JAFGMJ010000134.1 GCA_016927635.1 Actinomycetota bacterium | reverse complement strand
TCCGTAACACAATAATATAAATATAAGAGAGTGGTATAAATGAATAAAAAATATAAATGCAATGAAGACGAAAAAGAAATGTTAAAAGGTGAAAAAAAATTTGAATATGATTTCAGGAGGACAGATCCATGGCGGGTTATGAGAATACAGGGCGAGTTTGTGGAAGGATTTGATACCCTTGCTGAAGCAGGCCCCTGCATATCCTTTTTTGGCTCAGCCCGCACTCAACCAAAAGATAAGTATTATAAAGCTGCAGAAAAAACCGCGGCTCTTATGGTCAAAAAGGGATTTGGCGTAATTACAGGAGGCGGTCCGGGAATTATGGAAGCTGCAAATAAGGGGGCTTTTGAGGCGGGTGGATTGTCCATAGGATGCAACATTGATCTTCCGCTTGAACAGAATCCTAATCCCTACCAGAATGTATCACTTGAGTTCCGTTATTTTTTTGTAAGAAAAATGATGTTTGTAAAATATTCCATAGGCTATGTAATTTTCCCGGGAGGATTTGGCACACTTGATGAATTGTTTGAAGCTCTTACTCTTGCTCAGACAGGCAAAATAGAGCATTTCCCTATAGCTCTTTACGGCAGTGAATACTGGAACGATCTGTATCAATGGCTGGATGAATGCCTGCTTGAAAAATACTGCACAATAAGCCCTGAAGACAAGAATCTTTACAAGATTGTTGACCAGCCCCAGGAAGCTGTCGATTATATAACCAGAATAATTGAAAGGGATGGGCTTATATAGTCTTAAGGTATATATTTATTAAAATAAAGATATAAATAAAAGGTTTTACCAGCTGCCGCTTGCCCCGCCACCGCCTGAAGAACCTCCGCCAAAGCTGCTTGAATGGCTTGAGCTTCCAAAACTGCTGCTGCCTGATGAAAATGAATGGCCACTGCTGTAACTGCTGCCTGAATAGCTGTTTTTCAAAAGAATAGGAAGAGTTATGGTCGCAACATGCCTGTAGCCGCATTTACGGCAGAACTCATCGACCTCTGCTCTTCCGGAATACTCATAGGAGGGGTTTGAAAGTATTTTTGTTTTTATATCGAGAGATATATGCCCGCATTTCGGACACCTGTGTTTTTTTATATATTTTTTGAGCATAAAAGAACCAAAAACAATGCCCAGTGTTAACCATGGCAAAATATTGGCAAGAATTACTATAAGGGTGATGTATGGAAATGCCACGGGTTCATTATTTTGCCGGTTCTTTGAATTTTCTTCGTATGCAACAGCAGCTATGCCGTTTTTTTCATATATTATATTTGCAATTGCAGTGGCACCATTGTATATGCCGCCATCGTAATCATTTGCCTTAAATTCAGGAGCTATAATATTTTCAATTATGTCTTTTGCTTTTAAATCTGTTACAGTTTCTTCCAGGCCATATCCTACTTCAATTCGAAGCTTTTTTTCTTTTAAAGCGACAAGCAAAAGAACACCGTTATCACTTTCTTTTTTTCCTATGCCCCAGGCGCTGAAAAGCCCTGATGCATATTTTTCTATAGTCATGCCCTCCAGATCATTTATCATTACAATTGCAAGTTCACAGGAGGTCTGCTGGCGCAACTCCGTGACAAGAGATTCTGTTTTTCTTATTGTATCAGCAGAAAGAGTTTGGGTGTAATCATTGACATAGCCATCATGCTCAGGAAACTTTATACTATCGATGCTATTGCTTCTGCAGCCGGCCGGGCCTAAAAGAAGGAAAAGCTGTACAAATATCAATATCAGCATAAAGAGTAAAAATAGTTTTTTGCCCGGTTTATTTTTATCCTGATGTTTAATTTTTCCTGACATTTATATTATGTAAAAAAATCTGATAAAAAGTTTTTAAATAAAACTGTTTTTAAAATATTTTATCATTTATATTTTGAGCCAAGGCTGTCAGCCCAGTTTTCAGGAAATCTCCTGAAGTAATCCTGAGCCCTATATTTTTTTATATTCCATATTATTGCTCTTATAATTGAAGGCAGCCCCACAACTGGAAGATAAAGCCAGCCAAGAATAGCCGATTGTATGCTGTGGCCATATTCATGTTTTATCATTGCAAGATTATCTTTATATTTTTCGTTAATAAATATTAAAAATGAGAGCGACAGGCCACCCGGGAATTCTCTTATATAGTAGATGGTGCCGTATTTATAATTCTGAAATCCTGAGACTCTTTTTTTGACTGCAAACAAAACTGCAGCAGCAAGAAGCAATTGCGGCAATTCCCATAAAAAAAATAATTTTCTTATATTTTTCAAGTCGTATAGATGTACTGTCTGTTAAATGTTTTAAAGCTATTTATTAATATTATAAGAATAAGATTTAAATTAAACAAATACGCCTTTTTAAAAAAATTTTTTTATTTTTTTTATTTTTTGCTTGATTTATGTCTTTTCATGTAATATTATTTTTCATGGTTTAGCAGTCTTGTAATAAGAGTGCTAAAAAAAATAGGCATATATGAACAAATGAGTAAATTTTAATTAAGTAATTAAATATGATGTTCATATGATAACTGATTTTGTTATCAGATAATAATAAATTGTTAAAAAAGTAAATTAACAGGAGGTAGGGAATATGGGTTACAGACCACTTGGCGACAGATTGCTCGTCAAACCGAAAGCAAGTGAAGAAACTACAAAAAGCGGGATAGTACTTCCGGATTCTGCAAAGGAAAAACCGCAGGAAGGTTCCGTCATATCAGTCGGTGAAGGCGGAAGAGATGATAAAGGAAATAAAATTCCTATGGAAGTAAAGGTAGGAGATGTTGTCCTTTATTCAAAATATGCCGGTACAGAAGTAAAAATCGATGGAGAAGAACATCTTATAATAAGGGAAAGTGATGTACTGGCAATAGTTACCAAATAATGTATTTATGAAACTTTTCCGGATGATTTGCCTGGTATAAGCAGGCATAATTGAAAACTATTAAGATGTTTAAATTTAAAAAAATTAAGGAGGAATGACGGTTATGGCAAAAGAATTAAAATATGATGAGATCGCCAGAAGGGCTCTTGAAAGAGGCGTAAATATAATTGCAGATGCAGTTAAGGTTACCCTTGGCCCTAAAGGAAGAAATGTTGTGCTTGAAAAAAAATATGGCGCTCCCACAATTACAAATGACGGAGTCACAATCGCAAGGGAAATAGAAGTAGAAGACCCTTTTGAGAATTCAGGCGTTCAGCTTTTAAAGGAAGTTGCAACAAAGACAAATGATGTTGCCGGAGACGGCACTACAACAGCTACTCTTCTAGCACAGGCAATGGTAAAAGAAGGGCTTCGAAATGTTGCAGCAGGCGCAAACCCTCTTATGCTAAAAAGAGGTATAGAAGAGGCCGTTGATATGGCAGTTAAGGAAATCGGCAAAGTTTCTAAAGACATTGCTACAGATAAAAAGAAAATAGCAGAAGTTGCAGCTATTTCAGCAGCTGACCAGGTAATTGGCCAGACAATAGCAGATGCAATGGAAAAAGTCGGTAAAGACGGGGTTATCACAGTTGAAGAATCTAATAAATTCGGCATCGATATTGAACTGGTTGAAGGACTACAGTTTGACAAAGGATATCTTTCACCTTATATGGTAACTGATCCTGAAAGAATGGAGGCTGTGCTTAGTGAGCCCTATATTCTGATAGCAAACCAGAAAATGGCAGCTGTCAATGATTTAATCCCGGTACTTGAAAAAATCATGCAGACTGGAAAACCTTTACTGATAATTGCTGAAGACGTGGAAGGCGAAGCACTGGCAACACTTGTTGTAAATAAACTAAGAGGCACATTTGTATGTGTCGCTGTTAAAGCGCCTGGTTTTGGTGACAGAAGAAAGGCAATGCTTGAGGATATAGCCATTGTAACTGGAGGAAAAGTTATTTCTGAAGAAATTGGTATCAAACTTGAAAATGTTACAGTTGAAATGCTTGGACAGGCAAGGCAGGTAAAGGTAGATAAGGAAAATACAACAGTTGTAGAAGGCAAGGGTTCACTTGATGCCATCAAGGGCAGAATCAAACAGATAAAGACTGAAATCGAGCAGTCAGATTCAGATTTTGATAAAGAAAAACTTCAGGAAAGACTTGCCAAGCTTTCAGGCGGAGTTGCAGTAATTAAAGTAGGTGCAGCTACCGAAGTCGAACTTAAAGAGAAAAAACACAGGATTGAAGATGC
>JAFGMJ010000133.1 GCA_016927635.1 Actinomycetota bacterium | reverse complement strand
TGCTGTCCGGCTAATAGTTCCCCCTATCGGGCCTATTCAGGACTTGCACCTTATAGAAGTGCACCCTGCCGGGCGCACCATAAGAAAACCACCTCCTTTGGAGGTGGTGTAAATAATTCAAATTAATTTCTTAAAAAAGGCTATGCCTTTTATCCTTGTTCTTTCTTATATTTTGGTAAAAGCCACCTGCTTTGCAGGCGGTCTTTTACTTATGTTCGTTTCTTTTTTTCTCTTCCTCTTTTTTCTTTAAATCCGCTTCCATTTTTATTTTCCATACATCAATTTTCTTTTTTGTTACATCCATGTTTTGTGCTTCATTCAGGTTTAGATAAAGCCTTTTTAAAGCCGAAAGGTAATTTATAGCAAGCTTCATATCATCTATACGCTGGGTTGACAACTCATATTTTTCTCTGTATTTATCAGCCGCCTGCTGGAGAAGTCTTTTAACCAGTTGCAGCCAGTTATATCTGCTATCATAACCATCCACTCGCGGATCCAGCTTCTTGATCATATTTTTAAGGTCTAAAAGGTTTTTGGCTACAGTAGCATATCTCCCCAATATTTCAACAAATGACCATTTCCATTTTGAATTGGCGCCAAATCCGTCTTCAACAGCCTGGATAGAATACCCCAGCTTTCTTACCAATTTATATCTTTCATCATCGCTGAAAGAAATTATACTTTCAAGATTCTCCTCATATTCAGAAAGAGGTTCATCAATATAGTTAGTTACAACTTCCTCGAGATATATGATGCATTTATACAAACATTTTCTTGCATTATTCAGATATGTTTCATTCTTGACACCCAGCATGGAAATGGAAAGAGCATTCAGCACAACATAATAGGAAATAAGAATAAGGTTATCTTCTGCCAGTTCGATTCTTTGCATATTAAATGAAAAATCACCTTTTTTAAATGAAAGCCTCTGCTTGCGCTCTTTTTCTATAAGCTCATTTATCTTGTTTTTGTATACATTACTATTCTCAATAAACGTATCTCTAGCCTGTTTACTAACTTTGCCCATTTAATATTATCCTTTACTATACTTGCTATCCATATTTCTTTAAGAGCTCTTCAGCATGCCTCAATGATATCTGGTCTTTGCTATCGCCTGACAGCATCCTTGATATTTCCTCTTTTTTCAACTGTCCGGTAACAGGAAATGCCTTTGTGTAGGTTCGTCCGGTTGAAGTTAGCTTTTCAACTTTCAAATGGTTATCAGCCCTGACAGCTATTGTGGCCAGATGTGTTATGCAAAGTACCTGTTTGTTTGCAGAAAGTTTTTTTAACTTTTCCCCGACTGATACAGCTACTTCACCGCCTATGCCTGAATCAATTTCATCAAAAACTAGCGATGTAATATGATCTGCCTCTGAAAGTACCGATTTAATTGAAAGCATTATTCTAGAAATCTCACCACCTGATGCTATTTTATTTAAAGGCTTGTATGGTTCTCCTAAATTGGGGGAAATCAGATAATCTATTGTGTCAATTCCACTAGGGGTAAAAACTGTTTTTCCTTCACTGTTTTTTCTTTCTTTCACTTCCACTTTAAATTTAACTTTCGGCATACCAAGCTCTTTAAGTTCTCTCTCTACCCTTTCCTGCAAAGTCTGTGCTGCCGTCTTTCGCTTTGATGACAACTGTAGCGCAATTTTTTTTAAATCCGGTTCCAATAAAGCTATACAGTCCTGTAAATTTTTCTTTTCTTCCTCCCAGTTCTGGATTACCTCAAGCTCCTCTTCTGATTTTCGGCAAAAATCAAGTACTTCCTCAATTGTATCTCCGTATTTCTTTTGCAGTGTCCTTGTAAGCTTTAATCTTTCTTCGCATTCAATCAATCTCTGCGGATTATATTCAATTGAATCCTTGTAATGTCTTATACTTTCCGAGAAATCTTCTATTTCATAGAAAGCATCCTGCAACTGGTTTATGAGCCTGGAAAGTTCCGGGTTAATCTGTATTACCTCCTCCATATTCTCCCTGATATTTCTTAAAGCAGATAATACCCCGCCTTTTGTTTCAGATGTATTAGAATAGATATTTTCAATTAAATTAAATAGCCTTTCGTGGTTGAAAAGAATCCTGTATTCCCTTTCCAATTTTTCTTCTTCACCTTCTTTAAGCTGTGCCTCTTTTATTTCCAGAATAGCGTGCTTAAGAAAATCTATCTCACGCAGACGCTGCTTTTCTGAACTTAATAGTTTGGTATATTTTTCCCTGGCAGCTGCAAGATCGAAAAAAAGCTTTGAAAAACCTGATGCAAGACTTTCGGTATTGCCAAAACGATCCAGCAGATTTCTCTGATTTTCCACAGAAAGTAAAGACTGGTGGTCATGCTGTCCATGAATGTCAAACAGAAAAGAAGATAGTTCAACCAGTTCTGCTCTGGTCACCGGCGTTGACTGAATGTAAATCCCCCCCCTGCCTGTCTGTTTTATTACACGTCTTATGATTATTGTACCCTCTTCCGGAGCTATGCCATGATCTAAAAGCCATTTTTCCGCTTCGCTGTTATTTGAAATATTAATTGTACCTGATACCATTGCTTCCATGGTTCCTGTTCTTATGACAGAAATATCGCTCTTTTTGCCGAGCAGTATTCCAAGAGCCCCAAGAAGTATGGATTTTCCAGCTCCGGTTTCACCTGTCAACAGGTTTAATCCATTGCCGAATTTTAAAGCCAGTTTATCTATAAGGGCATAATTGTGAATATTTATTTCTTCAAGCATTCGGTTCACCTGACCAGTTTA
>JAFGMJ010000132.1 GCA_016927635.1 Actinomycetota bacterium | reverse complement strand
ACGCTTTTATCAAAAAAAAGTTTAACATTTCGACTATTGATAAAAATTGCCCGGTTGCTTTTATATGCCAGACCGATCAGATTGCATTGGGAGCCATAAAAGCTGTTAAAGAAACTAGTTATAAAATACCCGATGATATTTCAATAATAGGCTTTGGTGATATTTCCACAAGCAGATTTTCTGATCCAGCATTGACCACAATATCAGTGCCGAAAAGGGAGATGGGCAAAATAGGCGCTGAAAACTTCTTAAAACTTCTGGAGGATAAAAAACAATCAGGAGCCTGTATTTTGCTGGAATCTATCCTCATAATAAGAAACTCCACAAAAAACAATATATGATTTATTTTATTTTTTTACAAATATGCTTTTATATTATAACAAAACGGTTTGTGTGTTATATTACTTAATCTGTTCGACATTGTAAAAAGAATACATTGGGCTTTTCTGCAAAAGCCTATTTTAAAATAATGACAGCAAAGGGTTTTATTGTAATTACAGGCCTCTGAAACTGATATAATAAAACCTGCTGGAAAAAAAGTAAAAAATTTAACGAAAAAGCACATTGTGCCCGGGAAAAAAAGGTTTTAAATTATTTAAAATGTACCAAGATAAAAAAAAGGCCAAAAAAAGGCTTGCCAGAGAAAAAGCAGCCGTAAAAGCCATGATAGTATTTTACTGCAAAGTACATCATGCTAAGGGTATAGTTCCCTGCAATGATTGTGAAAATCTTATAAACTATGCATTTTTAAAACTGGATAAATGTTCTTACATTGATAATAAGCCTCCCTGTTCTAAATGCAGAACACATTGTTATAGCAATGATAAGAGAAATAAAATCAAAGCGGTTATGAGATATTCAGGACCAAGAATGCTATACGCCCATCCGGTTCTGGCCATAAGGTACTTTTTAACAAAAATGAGATACCGCTGTTTTTAAAAAAAACGTTTGTCAGTTATAATCAAATAGCACAACTTATTAGAGTTTGCTCTAGAAAGCAAGAATACTTGACCTAAAAAAGCCGCTAAATTTTGAAGAAGGGATTTATGGAAAATGGTAGTAGGGGCAGGAGGACTTGGACGCGGGCGTTTTCATTATAATGAGCCTGGTCAAAAGACTAAAATATCCTGGCCGCTGCTTAAAAGAGTCGCCAAATACTTTAAACCATACTGGAAATTACTTATACTGCTTGCTCTTTCAATAATCATAACTTCTGTGCTTGGGCTACTGCCTGCAATTTTTACAAAAAATATAATTGATACGGCACTGCCTCAAAAAAATACAGGCCTGCTATTTATACTGATAGCATCTTCTTTTGGGGCAGTATTATTAAGCGGTTTCGTTACTGTGGGCCAGAATTACCTCAACAGCTGGATTGCAAAATATATCATTTATGATATGCGCAATTCTATGTTTGACCATCTGCAGAATATGGGAATCGGTTTCTTTTCAAATGTCAAGAGTGGTGAGATTACATCACTTATGAATAATGATATCGGAGGCATTGAGAATATTTTCTCCAGCACTTTTGTGCAAATTCTTCACAATGTTTTAATTTTTACAGTTACGGCTATAACAATGTTTTACACCAACTGGAAACTTGCCCTTGTAAGCATGGTTATTTTACCTTTATTTATTATTCCTACAAGAAAAGTGGGCAAAGTAAGATGGCATCTTGCTTCACAAACCCAGGAAAAGCTTGCAGACCTTAACAATTTAATTTATGAGACTTTAAGCATCAGTGGAACCATGCTTGTAAAGATATTTACGAGTGAAAAGCATCAGTTAGAGAAATTTAAAAACATTAATAAGGACGCAACAAAACTTCAGATCAAAGAATCACTTGCAGGCAGGTGGTTTTTTATGGCTGTTTCCACTGTTGTTGCCATAGGGCCGATGATAATATATTTATTTGGTGGCCTGATTCTCATCAGGTATTCTGATATAACTGTTGGAAGCATAGTTATGTTTGTGGCGCTTCTTTCGAGACTATATGGCCCTGTTGCCTCTTTTGCTAACATCAGTGTAGATATAACCCGTTCAATGGCGCTATTTGAAAGAATATTCAATTATTTTGAAATGAAGAAGGAAATCAGGAATAAACCGGGTGCATTTAAATTAAAAAATGTAAAAGGATTTATAAAATTCAGTAATGTATATTTTTCTTATAATGAAAAGATGCAGACCTTAAAAAATATCAATTTGGAGGCAAAACCAGGCCAGATAACTGCTTTTGTTGGCCCAAGCGGCTCCGGAAAGACTACTATTACATATCTTGTACCAAGGTTTTATGACGTGAAATCAGGTGCAGTTACTATTGATGGCTATGATTTAAGGGATGTTACAATAAAATCATTGCGAAAGCAAATAGGCGTCGTAACTCAGGACACTTATCTTTTAAATGATTCCATACGCAATAATCTGTTGTTTGCAAAACCTGAAGCTACAGAAGAAGAGCTTTTTTCTGTCTGCAGGAATGCTAATATATACGATTTGATTGATTCGCTACCTGAAGGTTTTGAAACTATTGTGGGAGATAGGGGGATAAAGCTTTCAGGCGGGGAAAAACAGAGAATCTCCATAGCGCGGGTACTTTTAAAAAATCCCCAGATTGTAATTCTTGATGAAGCAACTTCTGCGCTTGATTCTGTTTCAGAGTCGCTTATTCAGTCAGCTATTAAGCCTTTACTTAAAGGAAGGACAAGCCTTGTCATTGCGCATAGACTTTCAACAGTTATGGCTGCCGACAGTATATATGTTGTAAAAAAAGGCCGTATTATTGAGCAGGGCACAAATGAAGAATTGCTCTTATTAAATGGGGAATATAAAAGCCTGTATGATAAACAGTTTAAAAATGATAAAAATAATTTGGAGCTGGGTTAAAAATAATGT
>JAFGMJ010000131.1 GCA_016927635.1 Actinomycetota bacterium | reverse complement strand
TATTATATTAAAAATATAATCATTTCCTACATGCATATTTAATAATCTTCGGTTATTATTACAAAACCGGCAATAGAGATAAAATCTATTAGAAATTGATTAAAAATCTAATATAATGGGAAAAAGCAACAGCAAACATTACTGTTTCTAATATGTTTAAAAAAATATTTAATCACTTAAATGAATTTATAAGCAAATGCATTAATGACAGCCTGACAATACTTGCTGCATCTATTTCCTATTATACTCTTTTTTCAATATTTCCAATACTTCTGGTCGTCCTTTCGATTTCTGGCATATTTTTAACCCGGCTTGGCTGGCAGGATATTGTATATGATTTTATAGCAGAGAATATCCCTGCAATTTCTGATTTTGTGCTTAAAAATGTGGAAGGTATAATCAAAAATATTGTAAGTATAGGAGTGATAGGAATTATTATTTTTATTTATGGCGCTTCATCAGTGTTTACAGCGATAGAAAATGCGCTTATAAAAATATTTGCTTTTGACAGAAAAAAAATAATAATATCTAAATTATACGGATTCCTGATAATTATATTAATAAATATTATCGGTTTTATAGCTATAGGCGTTTCTGTCTTATTTTCTTTTTTAACACAAAATGCAATAAACTTTTTTGCTATGAGCTCAGGTACATCTTCAGTTCTTTTCAAGATAATATCTCTTTTAGGTAGCTTTACATTCAATTTTTTACTGTTTTTATCAATATACTATTTTGGTTTAGGCATGAAGCTGAATTTCAGGCATATCTGGATTGGAGCCATTGCAGGCGCAATTGCCTGGGAGGGTGCAAAAACAGGTTTTGTGTTCTATCTGAATAATTTTTCAAATTATGCTAAAATCTATGGTTCGATAGGATCTATAATTGTCTTTCTTTTCTGGGTTTATATCTCTGCATTGATTTTACTTCTGGGCGCAGAATTAATATATTTTAAAATGAAAAGAACCAGCAGCCGCAGAGCTATTGAAAGCAATTGATAGCAAATTTTTCACTAATATAAAAATTCACAATCAAAAAAGGAAATTAAATTGACTGTAAAAACAAAGCGCTTTTATGGAGTCAGGATGAATTACAAATTTCTTGACGAATTTTTATCCGGGTTGGGAGATATCAGAAAAGCAAAAAAAGACAATATGATAAATAAGTCATTTGAAAAGCGCATAATGCTTGCTGTAACGCAAGTCAATGGCTGCCAAATGTGCAGTTATTTTCATTCCAAAGAAGCGCTAAGACACGGAATGGATAAAAAACATATACAGGATTTACTTTCCGGAGAACTGGGAGAAGTGCCTGAAAAAGAAGCGCCCGCGCTTCTTTTTGCACAGCATTATGCAGATAAGGCAGGAGCCTTTGACGATGCTGCATGGCAGCGCATTATAAATATTTATGGTGAAAAAAAGGCAAAAGCCATAATGGCTTATATAAGAGCTATAATGGTAGGCAATGCCCAGGGAAATGTTTTTGGAGCATTTAAGTCCCGCATTTGCGGCCATCCCGAAAAAGGCAGCACATTTCTTATGGAAATATCGGTTATAATTTCTGACTTATTTATAATGCCATTTATTATACTAAAAACAGCTGCTTTAAGGCTGGTGAAAAACCGGCACTGATTCAAGATTATGCAAAATAATGCGCTCTAATTAGAATTATTTCAGATAATGTAATAGAATTAACTTATGTCAGCAATTGCCGGGGGCTCTGCTATTTACGATGCTTATATTTTTAATATTATAACGGAGGTGTCTATCATGAACCAGAGAATAAGTGAAATACTTGGATGGTATGGAAGTGAAAATCCCGGAACATTAAAAAATATTTACAGAATACTCATGCAGGGAAGACTTGGTGGTACGGGAAAAATGGTAATACTTCCTGTTGACCAGGGATTTGAACACGGCCCTGACAGAAGTTTTGCAGTAAACCCGGCCGGATATGACCCTGAATACCATGTACGGCTTGCAATTAAAGCCGGTCTTAATGCCCATGCTGCTCCACTAGGCTCCATTGCAGTAATCGCAAGAGAATATGCTGGCCAGATTCCGCTTATCCTTAAAGTCAATAACAGTGCTTTGCTAGATAAGACGCAGGACCCAATACCTTCAGTCACTTCTGTTGTCGAAGATGCATTAAAACTTGGATGCGCAGCAATTGGATTTACCATTTACCCGGGGAGCTCCGGTTACAAGGAGATGTATGAAGAAATACAGTTTTTATCAAGAGAGGCTAAAGATGCCGGTCTTGCTGTTGTAATATGGTCTTATCCAAGAGGTTCAAATCTTTCAAAAGAGGGCGAAACTGCAGTTGATGTTATATCCTATGCTGCACAGATTGCGGCACAGCTTGGCGCAGATTTTATCAAAGTCAAACCTCCAACTGCCCATATTGAATTTGATGATACAAGAAAACTTTATGAAAAATATAATATTGCCGTTTCAACGCTTGCTGAAAGGGTAAGAAATGTTGTAAGGTCTGCATTTGACGGAAAAAGAATAATAATCTTTTCAGGCGGTCCGGCCAAAGAGAAGCATGATGTGCTTGAAGAAATAAGACAGGTAAAAAATGGGGGCGGTTTCGGATCGATTATAGGCAGGAACTCATTTCAGAGACCTGAAAAAGAGGCCCTGGCATTTCTTGATGAAATAATAAAAATATATATGGGATAAAAACTCTGCAATTATAGAAATTAATTATAAAGCTGGGTTTCAATTTTTTTATACAACTGTATTATATCTTTAGCCGCAGGGCTATCCGGGTAGTCTGTTATAAATTCCTTTCTCGCAAGGGCTTTTGGCACATTTTCATCATAAGCAATTCTTCCTATGACTTCAATATTTTTTGAATTGCAGAAATTTTCTATTAATTCCGTGTTCTCAATATTAATATCAAATTTATTCACACATACAAAAGTCCTTATGTTAAAGAAACCGGCAACTTCATATATTTTTTTAAAGTCGCTTATTCCACTGAGAGTGGGCTCAGTTATTATCAGAGCATAATCAACTCCATTAAGCGAAGCAATAACCGGGCATCCTATGCCCGGAGCACCGTCTATAATGATAAGTTTTTTATTTTCCCTATAAGCGATATCTTCTGCAATATTTCTGACTCTTGTTACAAGCAGCCCTGAATTTTCTGCAGCCGGGTCCAGTCTTGCGTGCACCAGTTTGCAGTATTTTGTGCTGGAGGTATAATACTCTCCCTGTTTGCCCTTTTGAAGCGTTATGGCATTTACAGGACAAATATACTCACACACTCCGCATCCTTCACATTTAAGCGTATCTATTTTTATATTTTCTGTAGAGTTTGAAATCGCATCAAACCTGCAAAGCTCTTCACACTTTCCACAGCTTATGCAATTCTCGTCAACAACTGCTACTGCCCCGCCTATGAAATCCTCCCTATTTTCAATTTGAGGACTGAGAAGTATATGAAGATTTGCAGCATCGACATCAGCGTCAACTGCAATATGGTCATGAGCCATTTTAATAAAATTTGATGCAACGGTCGTTTTACCTGTCCCGCCTTTTCCGCTTATTATTGTAATCTGCTTCATTAATATTTCCTTTGATATCATGGTTTTATTGTACTAAGACTGTTTTTTCAATATCTTTTAGTATAGCCTGGAATTTTTCCGTGTAGGCATTATCATAATCGGCCAGCGTCATTCCTCTGGAATAAGATTTTGCAATGCCCATATCGTTTTGAATTTTAATATGCACCTTTATATTTTTATTTTTACAATATTCTTCAATACTGTTGTCTCCTATGCCATCCCTGTTTATTACAACGCCATAAGGGATCTTTAAAGTGTCGAGGACTTCCATTGATATCAACAGGTCGTTGAAACCATAAGGTGTGGGCTCTGTTACAAGAACGCAGTAATCAGAATTTTTTACTGCCATGACCATGCTGCAGGAATTGCCCGGAGGCGCATCAATAATAACAATGCCGTCTTTGTTTAACATTCTTTCCAGTTCGTTCTGTATTGTGGTTGTCCTCATAGAGCCAGGCATCAAATTACCCTTTAAAAAATCTATACCTGGTCTTACAATTCCTTTGGATATCTCTCCGACTTCCATATCCTTTTCACGGACCGCGCCCTGGGGCCCTACAAGGATGCAGCCCCCGCAGCCATGACACAGTTCAGGGTAAAAAACAACCTCTTCGCCTATTACAGCAACAGCATTATAATGGCAGAACTCGGCACACTTTGAAAAATCATTTCCTGTCCCGGTCAAAAAATATGGCTGTTTTATATAAACCTTTTTGATATTTTTAATATCTGGTTTTAAAAAAATATCAGCATTTGGAGCCTCAACATCATAATCTATAAACTGGCAGTATCCTGCTGCAAGAGCAAGACTTACAGCAACTGTAGTTTTACCTGTGCCTCCTTTTCCGCTTGCAACTGAGATTATCAAATTAAACCCGCCTTCCTGAAATGATTATTAAATTTTATCAGTTATTCCTTCCCATACCATAGTGTGAACCGACATCAGGTGCAGATGTTGAGTTCAATTGTCCGCTTTTGTATTTTTCTACGGCATCTCTTACTGTCCCTGATATACCGGAAATAGTCTTGATTCCTGCTGTCTGTAAAACCCTGAATGCATTTGGACCGAAGTTGCCGGTTAAAACAGCTTCCACATTTTTTGATGCAATGAGCTGCCCGGCCTGTATTCCTGCTCCTCCCATTGCCCCCCTGCCGGCATTTTCAATGGATTCAAAATCACCTGAATCCAGGTCATAAATAATAAAATAGGGACATCTTCCAAACCTTGGATCCACGTTTGAATCCAGAGATGTACCTGTGGATGTTATACATATTTTCATTTTTTTTCCTTTCCCTTGATTTTTAACTGATTCTTTTCAAAATTGATTATTCTTTCGCCGCATTCAGGGCATTTTATTTTACTGATACTGTCGAAATTTTTATTTTCAGAATTAAGTCCATCTTTTTTCACATAATAGTGATGTCCCCCTTTGAGGCACTGCTTCTGTATAAGCTTTTCAGACGGGATATAATTTCCGCCTTCAATTTTAATTGCTTTACCTTCTATTACAGAATTTACAAGCTTATATCTTGCTGACTTGATCACCCTTTGAAAAGTAGACCTTGATATACCCATTTTTTCAGCTGCTTCTTCCTGCTCAAGGTTTTCAACATCTTTCAGTTTCAGTGCTTCGATTTCTTCCATATTCAAAATCTCAACCTCAAGATTGGTCATTGGTATGCCCTGGGGCTTATAATAAGCATAAAATGGGATAGTATTTACAATTTTTTTTATTGCAGGTCTTGCCATTTTTTACTCCATTGAATAATTTGCAAAAATAATGCTGTTTAATTAAAACCACAGGCTATCCTGGGTTTTAGATTTCATTTTATATTCTGTTAATCTTCATGGTCGCAAACAGTTTTATCTACGCCGTAACCTTTGCCGGCGCCGGGTGCACAGATGCTCTCTCCTCCCTCAAGCTTGCCTTCAACCAGCTGTTCTATTACAGTATCAATCTTACCTTCGACCCCCATCAAGGAATCAATGCCGGATTCAGCAAATAATTCCTGGGCACGCATACCCATGCCTCCCGCTATTATACAGCTTGCACCTTTTTCTTTTAAAAACTGCGGTAAAAAACCCGGGTGATGGCCGGGATTATCAACTGTTTCCCTGTGAATGACTTTACCATTTTCAATATCTACTAATGTGAACTGTGGGCATCTGCCAAAATGAGGTGATACAAAATCTCCATCAGTTGAAATAGCTATTTTCATTGTTAATTATCCTTTTCTTATACTGTTTTAAAACCAGCTATTGCTGTTTTTCATAATACTATAATATTTTAATGGATT
>JAFGMJ010000130.1 GCA_016927635.1 Actinomycetota bacterium | reverse complement strand
GAAAACGGATACCAGAACCATAATAATTTTTGCTATAGAAATGCAAACGAAACTCAAAACCTTAATGAAAATTGCGTACAGAACGGAAAAAACGGTACTTCGGGAAATAATGTAAAAAATAATTTTTCAAAAAATAAATAATAAGAAAGAACAGGATTAAATGAAAAGAATAAAGTTTAAAATTAAGCTTGGAATAGATATTGCAATGCTTATAGCATTTTTGGTTAACGTGTTTACAGGGTTTGCAATTTTTTTTGGATTTGTTCTTGGGGGAGGAAGACAGTACGGAGGCGTTACCGGCTTTGATATTTCAAATATTAATGATTTAAGTGCAAGGGCATTATACAGATTCGTTCATGACTGGTCAGGTATTTTATTTATAATATTGATACTTGTCCACCTTGTGCTGAACTGGAATACTTTCTGGTGTTATTTGAGAAATACATGGAAAAACAGAAATACTCAAAAGGTTGAGGAAAGTTGTGAAAATATATAAATTTTATCCTGCAGCCGGCGCAAGACTAAAAATGCCGGCTGTGCATCTTAATTAAATATGAGATAATAAAATCTGTTTATTTACTGGATTATCTTTTATTTTTACAACTTTTATCTATGGATGACAGAGAATTAAACCACTGTATAAAAAGCTATAAGAAAAATGGCGATAATGCATATTACGAAAAAATATACCGATATTTTTTTCAAAAAATATACCGGTTTGTTCTTTTAAATATTTCTGATATTCAGGCTGCAGAAGAAATTGCTGTTGATGTTTTTTTTAAGGTTTACAGATATATGGCAAAAGCAAATCTCAGCTCGGCAAGCTTTAAACCATGGATGTATAAGATTGCAAGAAACCTTATAATAGATTATTACAGAAAAGAGGCAAAAAACAATAAAAGCCAGTCGCTTGAACAATACTTAGAAGACAGGCAATCTGATGATATAGAAGATGTTAAAAAAATTGACAGATCTTTTATTGAAAGTAATTCTGCGGAAAACTTCCCGGATGGAACTGTGGAGTCTGAATTTACAAACGAAAAACTTTTAAAAGGGCTGCAGAGCCTGCCTGATATACAAAAGCAGGTCATAATACTCAGATTTATAGAAGGACTGGATTATAAATCCATTGGGTTGATTATTAACAAAAATGAAATTTCAGTCAGAGCGATAAAATTCAGGGCGATTTTAAGATTGAAGGAGTTGCTTGTCAAATGAATAAGGATAAGCATATAAATAAAAAAGTATTAAAAAAATTTATTGATCTTATGGATAAAGATATGGACATAGATACCTGTCTTTTTAAATTTCCTGATAATCAGGAGATTTTAAAGCAATATGGCAAAATTGTTGAAGGCGTTAAGAATTTAAAAAATATTCGTACAGCTGATGACTTGGAAGAAAAATCCCTTAAAGATATTTACTTGCGGGCAAAGATTGAAAATATTGAAGGCCGAAAAAAAGACTTTAAAAAAGATATGTTTTTTATCAGGCTTCGCCCTGCTTTTCTTAAACCCCTTTTGATTTTTCTTGGTGTTTTTATTTTTATAAGTTTTTCCTTTACAGGAACAATTTATGCATCCAGCGACTCAGTCCCCGGTGAATTATTATATTCGGTAAAAAGGGCCTCAGAAAACATACAGGTTACCCTTACTCCCTACAGGTATGAGAACACTATATATTTAAAAATGCTTGACTCAAGATTAAGTGAGGCTGACGCACTTCTTGAACTTGGCGATTTTGCAGATACAGCAGCTTTGGAAAAGCTGGTTACTGATATAGATGATACTTATGAAAGCTGCAGGAAAAGAAATTATCTTGATTCAGATCAGGATTTCAATATGCAAAACAGAATAAGAACGGTAAAAGAAGGTTTTAAGAGAAGATATGGCATGCAGGGAAAAAATACAGATGATTTCTCTGGCAATACTGCAGAGGATATACAGGATACTGACAACGCCGGTACAGGCGACCAGGACTGCAAACAGGATAATACTGCAAGCACAGATAACGGTAAGGCGGAAAATACAAATTCTTCAGATAATGGTGAACAAAATCAAAAAGGCAAACAGAATCAATATGGAAAATAATAATATATAAAAAATAATATTTTTTTCCAAGTATTTTAACTATTACTGAATTATGCCCTTCAAATTTAAAAAATGCTTTAACTGGCAATGATTTGACATTATATAAGTTTAAGCATACACTGAAAATCTCTTATTTGTTTAATGATGTTTTATTTAAGAGCAGATCCAATATTTATACTGCTTCTCTCCTAAGAAAATATTATCAAGCCTGTAGGAAATAATATTATTTTACGCTTCAAAATTATGATTTTGTTGTCTTTATTTTAATGAAACAGCAAATCTTTTTTAAAATAACTAAAAAGAAGGTTTTATGAAAATTTTACTTATTTATCCGGAATATGAGGATACATTCTGGAATTTAAAAAAAGTCCTAAAAGTACTTGGCAAAAAAGCAGCATATCCTCCTCTGGGGCTTTTAACCATAGCTGCAATGCTGCCATATAACTGGGAAAAAAAATTAATAGACATGAATTGTCAATCTTTAAAAAAGGAACACATTAATTGGGCCGATTATGTAATGATCAGTTCAATAATAGGGCAAAAGCAATGTACGGTTGAATTGGTAAGAAGGATACAGGAATCAGGTAAGCATATTATTGCCGGTGGATCATTATTTACTACAGGTTCTGAAGAATTTTTGGATATAGATACCCTTGTATTAGGGGAATCTGAAGAAATAATGCCAACCCTTATAGAAGATATGCAAAATGGAAATATTAAGAAGATATATTCAATTAATAAATTTCCTGATATAGAAAAAACTCCGATACCTGCTTGGGATCTTATAAATTTATCTTACTATAATTCGGTATGCATACAGCTTTCAAGAGGGTGTCCCTATAACTGTGAATTCTGCGATGTTGTTCAGCTAAATGGAAGAATCCCCCGTATAAAAAGTGCCGATCAGATAATTGCAGAACTTGATTCAATCTATAAGCTTGGCTGGAGAGCAGGAGTTTTTTTTGTTGACGACAATTTTATTGGAAATAAAGCTATACTTAAAGAAAATATTCTGTCTGCAATCATAAAATGGCAAAAAGAAAGAAGATATCCATTTACATTAAGCACCCAGCTATCTATTAACCTGGCTGACGATATAAAGTTAATGGAAATGATGACAGGCGCCGGATTTGCTACTGTATTTATAGGAATTGAAACACCTGATGCTGATGGGCTTAAAGAATGTGGTAAATACCATAATATAAACAGGAACTTGCTTGATTCAGTTAAAAAAATACAGAATATGGGATTTGAAGTAAATGCAGGATTTATTCTTGGTTTTGACAGTGATAAAGAAACCGTATTTCAAAACCAGATTGACTTTATCCAGAAAAGCGGAATTGTGGCAGCCATGGTCGGTCTTTTAAATGTCTCACCTAAAAGCAGGCTCCATGAAAGGCTTAAAAAAGCTAACAGATTAATAGAAAATAAAAACATAAATGGTATAAATACTTCCGAGCTTTCTGAACTTAATTTTATTCCCAAAATGAAAGCTGAAACCCTTATAGATGGCTATGAAAATGTACTTAGCACTATATATTCTCCAAAATGCTATTTTGCACGCATAAAAACATTTTTGAGGGAATACAAACCCAGAAAAGTCAAGCCTCCAAAAATCCGCTTTTATCATTTGCGGGGGCTGGCTTCTTCTTTATGGTTTTTGGGCATAAAAGAAAAAGGAAGGCATTATTACTGGAGCCTGATTTTATGGAGTTTATTTAAGCGGCCGGGACTTCTGCCATACGCAGTGGGCCTGCCTTTGGGACTTCTGCATTTTAAAACACTTGCCTGGGCAAAGCAATATAATTCTTATTATAGAGAAAATTTATTCAACAATAACTCTAACGCTTAAATTAAATGATAAAAACTGCTTACAAATCAGGGGAAAAAAGCATTAAAAGTAATAATTTATATGATTTTGCAATTGATATTGATGAGGAAATCGATAGCGTTGCAAAGACTGGGAAAAATAAAAAATCAGAAAAAATAAAAGCTAACCAGGTTTCAAAAGCTTTTATAAATGATCCTATTAAAATATATCTTAAGTCGATTGGTAAAGTAAGACTGCTTACTGCAAATGAGGAAATCCGGCTTGCAAAAAGAATAGAAAATAAAGACAGTTCTGCTAAAAGCATGTTAATTGAAGCGAATTTAAGGCTTGTTGTAAGTATAGCAAAAAAGTATGTCTTAAGGGGAATGCATCTTTTGGATTTAATCCAGGAAGGAAACCTTGGACTTATAAGAGCAGTTGATAAATATAATTATAGAAAAGGCTTTAAGTTTTCTACTTACGCGACCTGGTGGATAAGACAGGCTGTAACAAGGGCAATTGCAGACCAGGCAAGAACAATAAGAGTACCGGTTCATATGATAGAAAATGTAAATAGATATATCCGGGCTCAAAAAAAGCTTCTCCAGAAACTTGGAAGAGAGCCTAAACCCGCAGAGATTGCAGAGTTATTAAATATTACAAACGATAGAGTCCTGGAAATTAGAAAGATAGCCCAGAATACTGTTTCGCTTGAGACTCCCATAGGTGAAGATGGCGAAACCTTTTTAAGTGATTTTATTGAAGATATTGAATCCAAGTCTCCTTCAAGTAACGCAGATTTTTCAATGCTCCAGAAACATATACAGGCAATATTAAGCACTTTAAAAGACCGGGAAAGAAAAATTATTCAGCTAAGGTTTGGTCTCAGTGATGGCAGCCCCAGAACGCTTGAAGAGGTTGGCAGAGAATTTAATCTTACCAGGGAAAGAATAAGACAGATTGAGTTCAAGGCATTAAGCAAGCTGCAGAAGTCAAAGAAAAACATCGCATTAAAAGATTTTCTTATAGATTAATCTAAAAGTGCATCGATATTTTTTGTTATCTGATATGAGAAAAAATAAATTAAGACCATTCCTGCACCCAGCCGCTGCATACACAATAAATATTTTTTAATATTATTGTTATATCCATTAAAAGTAATATAATT
>JAFGMJ010000014.1 GCA_016927635.1 Actinomycetota bacterium | reverse complement strand
TGTGGGATTTTTTCGTTATGAAAAGCGGTCAAAAAATTAAAAAAGCCCAAAAGTTAGTTTTATTTGCTGCAGCAATAATAATGATTACCTGCTTTGTATTTTTATTTTTTCCAAACCATGCATACTGCAATTATTCCGATTTTAATTTCAGGGATAAACCATGCTTATCAAGCAAATCATTATCTGAAAATGTTTGCCCAACTGAAGATTATAGGACTGCAGTTAAGGATAACAGGGGTGCGATTTATCCTATACTTATAACTTCTATAATCGTGCTTGGAGTGCTTATTTTTGCAATGTGGCAGACCTTTAAAAATAAAAAGCATATATGATAAAAAGATTTATTTTTTTTTATTATTTATGATTGAATTAAGTTTTATAAACAAATATAATTGCATTATTAAAAACATAATAAATCGAAAGGGGTCCAATGCAAGACGTACAAAATGCACCAAGCAGTATGGCTAAGACATCGCTAATCCTTGGAATCTGTGCGATTATTCCTTTTGTAGGATGGGCTTTAGGATTAGCCGCAATCATTTTAGGAATCATTGATCTTGTAAAAATCAAAAATAATGAGTCCAGCCCTGCAGGTAAAAAATTTGATATTCTGGGAATTATCTTCGGTGCTATCTTTCCATGGATTTTCTCGATGATAATAATTGCGGTAGTTTGGGGAGCAGCTTTTGCAGCAATGGGCAGCCTTTAAGCTATTAAGCTTTTCAAGCTTATAAAAAGTTCATTATTAATCTGGAAGAGCAAATGGCCTTGCAGGAAGTGAGCCATTTGCTCTTCTTTTATTTATTTATCTGGAAGGAAGAAAATGGATGTCAAAACTAAAAAAAACTTAACAGATATTGCAAGAAAAATAAGGATAGAAATACTTGAAATGCTTTGTATTTCAGGCTCGGGCCACAGCGGAGGCTCATTATCAATGGCAGACATATTTGCTTATCTTTATTTCAGCAATAAATTCAAGCTGGAGCCAAAATATCTAAAACATCCACAAAGGGACAGAGTAGTATTGTCCAAAGGCCATGCCTGCCCGGTACTTTATGCAACTCTTGCAGAAAAGGGTTATTTCGATAAGACTCATCTTCACACATTGAGAAAATATGGCAGCATACTGCAGGGGCATCCTGATATGAATAAGACGCCCGGCGTTGAGATAACCACAGGCTCTCTTGGCCAGGGTCTTTCCTGTGCTGTTGGAATGGCCCTTGGCGCCAAAATGGAAAAATATGACCTGCATGTTTTTGCCATACTTGGTGATGGTGAATGTAATGAGGGCCAGATCTGGGAAGCTGCAATGTCTGCAGCGCATTATGGCCTTGATAATCTTATTGCCATTGTAGACAGAAACGGCCTGCAGATAGACGGTTATACCAAAGAAATTATGAACTCTGAACCATTGGACAAAAAATGGGCTGCTTTTGGCTGGGAAGTAATAAAGATAAATGGTCATGATTTTGACCAGATAGACGATGCGATAGGCAGGGCTTTAAATATAAATGGCAAACCAGTATGCATAATTGCAAATACTGTAAAGGGCAAAGGTGTTAAGTTCATGGAAGATAAATGTGAGTGGCATGGTAAAACACCCAGTGATGAAGAAAAAGAAAAAGCGATTTGTGAGCTGTCCTGCAACTAGATTACCGTTATTAGCTTAAAATCTTATAACAATGCGCCTTCATTTATGTTCCAGTAAATAAAGGCGCTTTTATTTTCAGCAAAATCGCTGAAATTGCCATCATTTTTAATTTCAGCAGTTACATATCCTATTTTATCCGAAAAAAGTGTCACTCTTATATCAGGACCTTCAAAAATCCTTGACGTGACCTTTGCTTCAAATATATTTATATCTGCAGGATTTAAACTGATGCTTTCATAAATAGGGGCTGAGATTATTTTAATCTTTTCAGGACGGATAAAAAATGAAATATTGTTTTTACTGTTTTGGTTAAGTTCCGGGCTTTTTTCAAATTCCTGGTAATTATTGTATTTGTAAAACTGGTCATTAAGCATCCTGTCTGTATTTTTATTCTGCCTGCTTAAAATTATCCTGCCGCCTTTCCGGGCAGTGATTACCAGGTTATCGTTTTCCCTGATGATTTCATCTTTTAATAAAATAAAATTGCCTGCTCCTATGAAATCTGCTACAAATCTGTCGACGGGATAGTTATATATATCATCAGGGCCTGCGCACTGCACTATTTTGCCTTCGTGCATAACAGCAATAGTGTCTGACATTGTCAGGGCCTCGCTCTGGTCATGAGTAACATATAAAAATGTTGAACCTGTGCTTTTTTGTATTTCTTTAAGCTCAAAACGCATTGAAATACGCAACTTTTTGTCAAGAGATGCCAGCGGTTCATCAAGCAGGAGAAGTTTTGGTTCAATTATAAGGGATCTTGCAAGAGCGACCCTCTGCTTTTGTCCCCCGGAAAGCTGGTCCACACTTCTTTTCTGCAGTCCTTTAAGATTGACTACAGAAAGCATATAATCCAGCCTTGCCTTGATTTCTGACTGTTTTATTTTTCTTTTCTTAAGGCCGTATATTATATTTTCTTCCACATTCATGTGTGGAAAGAGTGCAAGATTCTGAAAGACCATACTGGTATTTCTTTTATTTGGAGGTATTGCACTCATATTTTTGCCGTCAATTTTGACGGAGCCTGTATCCTGGTCAATAAACCCCCCGATTATTCTGAGTATAGTTGTTTTTCCGCATCCTGACGGCCCAAGGAGGGAAAAAAATTCACCCTCTTTTATTTTGAGAGAAACATCATTTACAGCTATTACATTACCATATGCTTTTATGATGTTTTCAACTTCAACTATATATTTCATTTTATGGGTGATAACTCAAAAGGAATTTCCAGTCTTTTTCCGTTGGAAATAAGCTCTTCAACTACAGGCCTTATAACAGGTACACCATATTTTTCGTTATATTTTGCATTTTCAAACTCTTTTTCGCCTGCAATTAAGATTTTATCATGGCCATCAGCTTTTGGGGATTGTTTCAAAAGTGTGATCATATCATCTATCTGTTTTTTAAAATCTATGACTGGCCTGAATGCATTTATATTTATAGCCATAAAGAAATGACTTACATCGCATACCTTTGGCATATGAGGAAAACCTACTTCTGTCAGATGGGAAGCTCCAGACAGGGCGGCACACAATATTTCAACCATTATGCCAAGACCATATCCTTTGTAACCCCTCATTATGTCAGTGCCGCCCAAAGGCATAAGAGCACCCGGTCCGCCGCTTTTCACTTTTGAGGGATCGTCGGTTACATTGCCGTTATCATCTATTCCCCAGCCCATTGGTATTTTTTCTTTCTTTTCTTCATATACTTTTATCCTTCCAATAGGCACCACGCTTGTTGCCATATCAAGAACAAAAGGATACTGATTATAAGAGGGAGCTGCAAAGCTTATGGGATTTGTGCCTATGATTGCGGCTTTTCCATAAGTTGGGGCGACAAGAGGCTGTGAATTTGTAAGGCTTATACCTATCATGTCTTCTTTTAAAGCCATCATTGCATAGTAGCCCGCTATTCCAAAATGATTGCTGTTTCTGACGGTTGCTATGGCAATATTTGATTTTTTTGCTTTTTCTATACAATTTTTCATTGCATGGTGCGAAACTACATGTCCAAGTCCATTTCCTCCATCATAAAGAGCTGTCGTTTCAGTTTCAGAGATGGTCTCAAATGGTGTGAGCGGGTCCATATATTTGCCTTCAAGCCTGTTTCCATAATAAGTGTAAATTCTTATAATTCCATGGCTGTCGACACC
>JAFGMJ010000129.1 GCA_016927635.1 Actinomycetota bacterium | reverse complement strand
TTTCAGAAATAGATAAAAAGTATGCCACCGGCATCATCGATTCTTTTAAAAGTGAAGCCAAAATGCTGAAATCTTTAAAGGATGGGTTATACAGGGCTAAATGTTATCAGGCTTACATTATCAGTGAACAGATAAAAAAACTTGCAAAAGATATTGAAGATAAGGGTGAGGATAATCTTAATGATTTATACAGTGATGTAACGATTTATGAAAATAAAAAAATAGAATATAAAAATAAGAAAAGCCAGCGCTCAGATCTTAAGGAAAAATGCAGGGATTATGAATGGCTTAAAAAAGTCCCTCCTGTTTATGAAAGGCTGTCTATAGGTTTTGTAAAAAGACCCAAAGCTGTCTTTGCTATAATAGCAGGTTTATTTTTGATTGCAGCAGCAATTTTTTCAATATTTAATATTGTTGCAGGAGCCATATCTGCAATTGCTGCGGCAGCAGCCTTATTATATTTCTACATAAACAGGCTTATCAAGTCTTTAAGAGCTGCCGACCCTACAGAAGAGTTTAACAAATTGAAAGCATCATTTAAAGAAAGAACAGGCAGGCAACTTTCAGATATTGCTGTTTTAAACGCGGAAATAGAATCACAACAGTCTTTTTATGAAAAATTGAAATTTCTGGAAGCCCAGATTTCTGAACAAAAAAAAGAATTGTCCTCTCTTGAAATCAAAATTCATAAGAAATTTTTTGAAATTACTGGCTGCACAATACCTGAAAGCGAATGGCTGGGCTCATACAGCAGTTTAAGAAATGAAATAAGGGACCTTAAAGATGAAATAGAATCACTGCATAAAAAACAGCTTGGACTTGCAGTAACGGAATCAGAATATTTGGAGGAAGATCCTGGCATAAAATTCAGTTATGAAAAATTTGCAGAAGCAACTGAAAGGCTCGAAGTGGTCAAGCTTGAGATATCTGAACGCAATAGCCAGCTCTCAGCACTAAAGCAGGTTGTGTGCAATGAAACTGCAGACGATATAACTATTGAATGGGAACAGCTTATAGAAAATTTAAAAGATAAAAAAAATGAAAAGCAGCAATCCCTGCTTGAGATAAAGAGCCGAATCATTGCCGGTATTATTGTTCACGGTGAGATTTCGATTTTCCGCCAGGAGGAGGATATTAAAATAGAGGAAGGCTTAAAATCTGAAGAGGTGCTGAACCCGCTTAAGGAGATAACCCGTAAATACAGCCGCCTCTCCCTTGATGGAGATAGCCTTATTGCCTCTGATGATTACAGGGATTACCCTATTAAAGATTTAAGCACTGGGGCAAGAGAGCAGATAATGCTTGCCCTGCGGCTTGGTTTTGCTTCCAGGATATTAAAACAGGACAGGCTCTTTTTAATACTTGATGATGCTCTCCAGCATACTGATTGGGCAAAAAGAGAGGTCCTTGTAAAAAAACTTGCTGATATTGCGCATGGGGGATGGCAGGTTATATATTTCAGCATGGATGACCATATAAAAGAACTCTTTGAAATGGAAGGTAAATCATTTAAAAAAGGCGAGTTTGTTTTTATTGAGCTTGGCAGCTAATGATCAATAAATATTTCTCCTCCGAATATGAAAAGGATTTTTATTCTTTGGTCACCGGTTATAACCTGGTGGTCTGTTTTTGCAGGAATATATGCAAAATCATTTTTTTCCAGGTCAAAGGTTTCCGGCCCTATTTTTATTTTGCCCTTTCCTGAAAGCACAAAAAGGGCCTCCTCAACATCATGTCTGTGGTTAAGGGCAGTGCTGTTTTTATTAAAATCCACTATTCCAAGGTTAAGGTTTTTTGAGTCCTTAAACCCCTGGGGCCCGAAAGCAAATTTTACCCATCTGTCCTCGAATTGTGTTTTCTTTATCTGGCTGAGTTTAAAAGCATTATTTTCTGCTTCCATTTAAGCACCTCTTTTGTTTTATTTAATGCCTTACTAATGTTCATAATAATTACGAATTAATATTTATAACTTACTATCGTATATAATATATAATTTATTTTAAAATATTTTTCATGCAAATTTACATTAAATTAAAATTATTGACAAGTACATAGTTTAAGGAATAAATATATGAGATTTTTTAATAAAACAAATAAGTATAGTTTACTTTTTGCTGCAATATTAATTATCATTTTTGCAGTAATTCTCTCTTCATGCGGAGAGATTCCAATTGCAGGCTCGCCCGGTGCGGGCGGGGAGACTACAGTGTTTGAAGGTGTAAAACTGACTCCCATAGCTCAGCAGGGAAATAATGCGCTTAAAGGCACACAGGACATCGATAAGGAAAGCTACAGGCTTGTCATAGACGGACTTGTAGAAAAACCTCTTTCCATATCATATGATGAGCTGGCAGCATACAAACAGGAATCCTGGCTCATGGATTTAAATTGTGTCGAAGGGTGGGGATTTACTGCAAAATGGACAGGTCCCAGATTATCAGATATTCTACAGGATGCAGGTGTAAAACCGGAAGCCAAAATTGCAGTATTTTATACCTCAGAGGTTCCGGATGAAGGGTATACTTCACTGGATTTGGAATATATTATTGAAAATGAAATACTTCTTGCCCTGAAAATAAATGATATTGTGTTGCCTGCTGAGCGGGGGTTTCCATTCCAGGTGGTTGCCAAAAGCAAATACGGATACAAGTGGGCAAAATGGGTAACACACATCGAGCTTTCATCTGATGCAAATTACAGGGGCTATTGGGAAAAAGTGGGCTATAATAATAATGCCGATGATACCGGGCCTGCCTTTGAATAGTAAATTCAATACATATAAAACCTAAAAACAGATCTTAAAAGCATCATTGAAAAATAGATGTAATAGCCATATTAATTTTGTTATACTACAGAAGTAGTGTGCAAAATATTTAATATAAGATTTATTACTGCTATTGGTTTTTTAATAAAGACAGGTCTAAAAAAATATTGCAATGACAAAATTAGAATTGCTCAAAAAACACGGAAGGTATCCTGAAAAATAATAGACGACACTGAAAAAAGAATAATGAAAGTTTTATAAAATGAGTGTAACTTGCTTGCACTTGGGCAAAGGTAAAATAGACATGATATCAAGATTATCCATGCAGAAAAATGAGGCTAAATCTGAAATAGCAAGGCAACTGTTGCGTGCAGGCTGGTTTTTTACTGGCTTAAACAAACAGCGCAAAAAAAGTATCTATGAAAAGTATGCTTTTTTATTTATCATAATATTTTTTTAGACAGGAAAATAAAATGACAGACAATATAAACAGGACAAAAGAACCCGACGCTACCCAGAATGAAGGTTGCTATACCTGTGACAAAGCATCATGTAATTGCTCAAATGGTGAGGACTATATTAATAATCTTGTCGCATGCATTACAAAAGAAGT
>JAFGMJ010000128.1 GCA_016927635.1 Actinomycetota bacterium | reverse complement strand
TTTATAAAAATTTTATATGTATTTATCCTATCGGATTATTTTAAAACAACTTAACTTCTATATTATTTTTACTTCAGTATAAACTACCCTTTTATTGCTCCCTGAGCCGCAAATCCACGGGTGATCTGCTTGTGAAATATTGCATATAATAAAATCATTGGTGTCATTCCAATAACCAGGGCAGCAAACTGCATCCCATATTCAGTTGCAAGGGGACCCGAGAATGAGTAAATGCCTACAGGCAAACTTCTTGACGCATCAGAACTGGTAAAGACAAGAGCAAGCATAAATTCGTTCCAGCATGCAAGAGCAGTAAAAATAAGCATGGTAACCATAACCGGTTTACACATAGGTAAAATAATTCTAAAAAAGACCGTAAAATAGGAGGCGCCGTCAATCTGGGCTGACTCAATCAGAGAATCCGGTATTGCCTTTACATATTCTGTCCCAAGATAAATTGCAAGTGGGAGATTAATGGCTACATAAATAAGTATTATTCCGGTACGGGTGTCTCTGAGTCCAATCCGTGTCATGGAAATAAATAGTGGAATTAAAATTGCCTGTATGGTTATGAGCAAACCCATTAAAAAAGAATTATATATAAATGGAGTTGCTTTATTTTTTATTTTTGCAAATGCAAATGAAGCCATCATTGAAAGAAAAATAACCAGCCCTGTGGAAACAAATGTATAAATAATACTATTAATAGCATATTTATCCAGTTTTCCCTTAATTACTGCCTGAATATAATTGCCAAAAGTAGGGTCTTTGGGTAATGCAAAAGCATCTCTTATTATTTCAAGCTGCGGCTTAAATGAAGAGTAAAAAAGCCATATTAGAGGATAAAGAGTAAGTATTGTAAATAATATAAAAACACTATATGCAAGTACATTGCTAAGACTTTTTCGTTCTTTTCTTATAACTAAATTATCTTCATACATTATATTTACGCTCCTGATGCAGCTAATTTTCTTTGAACGAATCGTACTATAATTACTAAAATAATTGATAATATAACCATAACTGTGGAAACGGCAGAACCCACTCCATAATCATAATTAACAAAAGCATATTTATACATATAGATTGACAGCAAATTAGTGTAATAAGCAGGTCCTCCGCCTGTCATTGCAAATAGTAAATCAAAGCTTCTTAAACTTCCCGATATCGCCAGAATTGCAGTTAACGCTATTACGCCATAAAGCTGAGGAACGATTATCCTCCTGAAAATCTGACCCTCGGTTGCACCGTCAATCTGTGCGGCTTCAATTATATTAGGGTCTATATTCTGGAGATTTGCCATAAAAATAATCAGGTAAGTACCTGTGTACATCCATAGAAGGACAAACCCAATGGGAATCATGGCCAGCTGCTTGCTGTTCATTATAGTAAATGAGTAATTTGGATTATTGGTAATATTCTGAATAATCCCGGGTATAACACCAATAGGCGAAATCATTTTTGACCATAAAATCCCTATAATTATTGTAGAAATAACAGTTGGTAGAAAAACCATAGCCTGGAAAAAGCCCGAGCGCTTTACAAGCTTTCTGTATATAAGATATGCAAGTCCGAATCCCAGCGGTATCTGGCCAAAAACTGAAACAAGTATTACAATTAAATTGTTCCTCATTGAAAACCAGAAAACCGGATCTGTCAATATTTTTATATAATTCACAAAGCCGGTCCATATAGCTGTATTTTTATAAATATTATAATCAGTAAAACTTAAGCCTATAGATGATATTATTGGGACCGCTATTATTAAAAGATAAACAGCCAGCGCCGGTAAAACGAAAACCAGATATATAAGTGTTTTTTTATATTTTTCCATTTTTATAGTCTATCCCATTTACATAATATACTAATGGGCACCGCCTAAACGGTGCCCATTTTCAACGCAAAATACAATTACCTTGCAGCTTCCATTTCTGCTGCCAGTTTCTCAGGTGTAGTATTTCCCAGTGCCAGTTCCTGAAGACCATCATTTAATATGGTGATCGGATCACCGGTAATTTTGTCATCAAGTACATATGTTCCAGGATGTTCTCCATAGAAAGCACCTCTTTTTACTGCAAGCGGATCTATATCAAAACCTGATATGTCCATTAAGTAAGATGGTATCATTCCCTGTTCAATTAACCTGATTGCAGCTGCTTCAGGCCCTGCAAAGAATGAGATCCATTTCCATGCAGCATCAGCTTTATCCCCTGTAAGACCTTTTTTCATACCAAAACCAGTTGCTGCTACTGTGGAAGTTGAGCCAGATGGACCTGCCTGACCTTCAATATCCGGGAATACAGTAAGTTCAAAATCTGCCTGTTCTTCTGCTGTCAGGAGAGGTGCTACTGCGCCTACCCTCCAGTCACCATCGATCATAAATGGGCTTCTGCCGGTTGCAAACAGGTTTGGACCGTCCCCATATTCCAGCTGGATACTTTGAGGTGGAAGCAGGCCGTTATCCCATAGTTCTTTTACAAATGCGAGAGAGTCAACAAATTCCTGGTCAGTAAAAGATGCTTCTCCTGCAATCAGCGCATCCAGCCAGTCCTGGCCAGCTATTCTTCCTACCAGAGCACTAAAGAAGCAGGACTGCATAACCCAGGCCGATTTATTGGGCATTATAATAGGATAAAGACCGGCTGCAGCTATTGGTTCTGCCATCGCAACTAATTCATCGTATGTAGCAGGCATGCTAAGTCCAAGATCATCAAGAAGTGCAGTATTAACATACATTACATGAGTTGCAGTAACTGCTATGGGAAGTTCCATAAGTTTTCCGTCCCACTGAGGTGCAACAGCAGCAGGAGCATAATTGTCTTTATCCGCACCCAGGAATGGGAAAAGATCCTCTACCAGTTCGTTTTCATAGAGCTCGGCACTTCTTCCACCCGGCCATAGATACATAACATCGGGTAAATCTCCGGCAGCTGCCAGTGCAGCAAGTTTCTGATGATATGCTTCGTCAAAACTATTTTCAATTGTCAGTGTAATATTTGGATATTTTGCCTGAAATTTCTCTACAGTTTCATCCCAGGCTGCAGCTTCCGGGGAAGTAATATCAAGGTAGTTTAGCACTATTAATTCTACTTCCGGTCCCAGTTCTACTTCTTCTTCTACCGCTGCTTCTTCTTCAGCAGGAGCTGCTTCCTCTTCTTCTTCAGCAGGAGCTGCTTCCTCTTCTTCTTCAGCAGGAGCTGCTTCCTCTTCCTTGCATCCTGCAAGTGAAAAAGTTGCTACCATTGATAATGTCAGAAGCATTATCAACAACCACATTAATGATTTTTTCATTTCTTACACACTCTCCTTTTAATAATTTTACTTATACAACAAATTTTTATAAAATCTTCCCTGAGATTTGTTTGGGAAATCTTGAGCCTAAAAATAATCACTCCTAAACAAATCTCATTTTTATTCTATCATGTAGCCTCCTTTCTTTCTCTTCCCTTATAGTTAAAAGGAAGACCCCTATTACTTTTGTGTAAAAATCAATCACCTCCCTATTTGACAAAACGCGAGCTTTATTTTTTTGGTTTTATTTAAAATATTTCCTTTTCCTATATTTTTAAAAGTAAAAAGCATAAATTTTATTAGAAAAAGAGCTTTAACAACC
>JAFGMJ010000127.1 GCA_016927635.1 Actinomycetota bacterium | reverse complement strand
TTATAATACCTGGTAAATTATATTTCTTTGCCGCTATATGAACCAGTTTTTACCTGTTTTTATATCCACTTTCAGACCAGTTTTTAAGTCCACGCAGGTTTCCATTGAGTTTAAAACCGCTTCTTTTACCTGTAATAAATCTTTTTCCTTAAGTTCCAGTACTATTTCATCATGAACATGAAAAATAAGATTACAGTCAAGTTTTAAATCATTTATTCTATTAAAAAGCACCACTGTCGCAAGCTTCATAATGTCTGCAGCGCTGCCCTGTACAGGTGTGTTTACAGCAAGCCTCTCGCCAAGATTTCGCAGATTTGCATTTGAGCTGAAAAGCTCCTTAATATATCTTTTGCGGCCAAACATTGTAGTGGCATACCCTGTTTTATACGCCTGGCTAATAAGTTTATTAATATATTTTTTTACATCAGGATACCTTGAAAAATAAAGATTTATATATTGCCTGGCCTCTTCTTCTGATATTGATAGCCTGGCCTTAAGGCCAAATTCGGTCATTCCGTAAAGTATGCCAAAATTTATTGCTTTGGCTTTTCGCCTTAAGTCTTCATTGATATCATCGTAATCAACGTTAAATATTTCTACAGCAGTTTTTGCATGAATGTCCATGCCACTTTTAAATGCATCAATCAGGTCCCTGTCTTCAGAAAGATGTGCAAGTATTCTCAGCTCTATCTGTGAATAATCTGCAGAAAGAAGCAAATCATAGCCTGTTCCAGGTATGAAAGCCTTTCTTATCTGCCTGCCAAGTTCAGTCCTTACAGGTATATTCTGCAGATTTGGATTATTTGAGCTGATGCGGCCTGTTGTCGTACCCAGCTGATTATAAGTTGTGTGTACCCTACCATCACAGGGGTCTATAAGGCCAGGCAGTACGTCTATATATGTATTTTTAAGTTTAACTTTTTCCCTGTAATCAAGTATTTTTTCAATGACCGGGTGCTGGCTTTTTATAGCCAAAAGGGCTGCAGCATCTGTAGAGTATCCCGATTTGGTTTTTTTTGTCGGATTTAGATTCATTTTTTCATAAAGTATCTTTGCAAGCTGCTGCGTTGAATTGATATTGAAATTCTCATTGCATAATTCATGTATTTGCCCGGTGAGTTCTTTTATATCTTTATCATATTGTTTTATAAGCATATCAAGATATGGCCTGTCTATGCCCACACCCTTGTACTCCATATCAGCAAGAACTTTTACAAGAGGCGCTTCTATTTGCCTGTATAGACTTTCAAGACCCTCGTCTTTTAATTTCAGATGGAGTCTATTATCAAGTTCAGGAAAGTAAAGCATATTTATTAAAAATGGCATGTTCCTGATTTTTCCGGACTTTGCCAAATTTTTCATCTCAAGGATCTCTTTTGTATTTTTTTTACCTATTTCAGCAGCATCCGTGCTATTGGCCCCCGGCTCGTCAAAACCAAAATCCATTTGCATGACATTTGAATCCGCATTTTCATCAACAGACTGCTGCCCTGCATTATCTAACTGCCCCTTGTTTAAACCCATATTCCCAGCATTACTTTGAACCGCTGAAAGAGCACGGGAAATTTCGGGGTCTAAAATATGTGAAAAAATCTCGGATAAAGTTATTTTTGACATGTCAGGGTCCAGCAAAAGGTACTGTAATTTATAGTCATTTATATCACCGCACATATTTATTTTCAATTTCTCCAGATATTTGTAAATGGCCTTAAAGCCAAAACCGCTTTTTGCAATCTCACTGTTTTCAAGCAGTTCTGCAAGATTGCCAGCAGACTTGCCCTTCCCAAGCTCAGGTGAAATAAAAATATAGAAATTATCTTCATCATCTTTTATTGCAAGCATACGGCCATTAAGGCCGTCTACAGAGACAGCGGAAGGTGCCTCTTTTGTCCAGAGGCCGTCTCTGTAAACCATAAAAGGCATCAGTGAAATGAATATTTTCTTACTTTTTAAATTTAATATTTTTGAAGAGTCGATATTATTAAAAATTATTTCACCCCTGATTTTCTTTAAGTGATTTTTCACTTTTTTGAAATCCTGGGAAGAAACCGGGCTCACTTCAGCATATTTGTCCTGGTTCGGCTGCGCTTTTAATATATTCTCAAGCCTTTTTTTGAGAGTATTGAATTCCAGCGAAGTAAACAGCTCTTTTGTCTTTTTAATATTTATATTTTCTATCCTGTTTTTGATCGACTGCTCAAAATCAATGTCAAGATCATCTTTAAGCTCTGTGAGTTCAAGGCTTTTAAACGCTGCTTCCTTCTGGGCAAGCAAAAGATTTTTAAGTTTTTCATTTGTTAAATCATCTATATATTCATAAATTCCTTTTACAGTTTTGAATTTATTTAATAAATCGGCAGCAGTCTTGGGCCCTATGCCTGGTATACCGGGTATATTATCAGAAGAATCCCCCATAAGGGCAAGAAGGTCTTTTATCCTTTCCGGTTCCACCCCGAATTTATTTTCCACTTCAGAAGAATTGAATAAGAAAGTGTCAGTTATGCCTTTTTTGAGCGCCAGCACTTTTATATTTCCTGAAACCAGCTGCAGTATATCCTTATCGCTTGAAAGTATTATTACTTCATCAAAACTCTTGCTACATTTCCGGGCAAGAGTGGCAATTATATCATCGGCTTCATAACCGTCCACCTCTATAGATTGTATATTCATAACAGATGCGACTTCCTTTAAAAGTGAAATCTGGTTTGAAAGCTCATCCGGCATTTTTTTTCTTGTGGCTTTATACCCATCGTATACTGCGTGCCGAAATGTAGGCCCCTTACTGTCAAAAGCGCATATTATTACATCAGGTTTTTTATCTTCAATTATTTTAATTAGCATGCTTGTAAAACCATAAACCGCATTTGTAATCTGCCCCGTAGACGTCATAATGGTCTGTGGAAGAGCATAAAATGCCCTGTATGCTATATTATTGCTGTCAACCAGTATTATCCTGCTTTTGTTCATATTTTTTTCCCTGATTATTATAATAAATGCCAGTATTTTAATTAAAAAGCCAGTTTAAAACATGCACCGGAAAACAAGTGCTGTATTTTACCGATAGAATTTACTTGCTAAAATTATAAAACATTAAAAAGAGTTTTACACTAAAAGATTGACCTTGCATAAATTTTACAACAACGGTTATTTCAATCAGGGCAATACCTTGATTATAAAAAAAATTAATTGTATCATTCTTTTTGTGCCGGAGTGGCGGAATTGGCAGACGCGCTGGACTCAAAATCCAGTGAGCCGCGAGGTTCGTGTCGGTTCGACCCCGACCTTCGGCACCAGAAAGCAAAACGATTATTCTCTTCACAAAATAAACATTTATTCCTGCTAAAATATAACAGCCTTAAATATATATTT
>JAFGMJ010000126.1 GCA_016927635.1 Actinomycetota bacterium | reverse complement strand
TTTCTTTTAATATTTCATTTATAGTCTTTTTTTCCATACACAATACTTCAAGAAGCAAAAGACTCATAAGTATCCCATCGCGTTCAGGTATGTATCCTTTTACCCAAAGCCCTCCACTTTCTTCGCCTCCCATCAATACATTGCCGGCAAGTATTTCTTCACTTATATATTTAAATCCAACCGGTTTTGTGACAAGCTCAAGTCCGTGTTTTGCACAAATCCGGTCTATTATTGAAGAAGTGGATACAGTTTTTATTACTCTGCCGGTAAGATTTTTACGGTTCAGGAGATGGTCAAGCAAAATTGCAAATATATGATGCGAACTCACGAAATTGCCGTTTTCGCCTATTGCGCCTATCCTGTCGCCGTCTCCGTCAATACAGAATGCTATCTTGCATTTATTATCCTTCAATGCATTTGCCGCCTCATCCAGGTTATCGCCAATTGGTTCAGGGTTAATGCCGCCAAATGATGCGTTTAAGCTTCCATGGACCTCAAATACTTCTGCGCTGCTCAATTTTGTCATCAGCTTTTTAAATATTTTTTGTCCTGCCCCATACATCGGGTCTATAACTATGGGAAAATCAAAACCTTTTTTTATAATATCAGTGTCAACAAATTCAAGCAGGTTTTCAATGTAGCTTCGGTTAAAATCAGACATTTTAACCTTAACGTCTGTAAAATCCCCATGGTTTTCATTGACTGAATCCTTTATATGATTTTTAAATTCCCTGTCATGTTTTATGTTGTTTACATGTGATTCAATTTCGCTGACCATATCCACAGTCGCTGAACCCCCGTAAGGTCCTTTGATTTTATATCCGTTGTAATAATAGGGATTATGGCTTGCCGTTATCATTATCCCAAGCTCGGCTCCGTTTTTAAGTGCAGAATATGACAGGGCAGGAGATGTTGTAAAACTGTCAGAAAGCATGGCGTCAATGTCATTTAACCTGAAAACTTCTTCAGCAGAAGCGGCAAAATGACCGGAAATAAATCTTGTGTCATAACCTATTACAACCTTTGGCCGTATGTGTTTTTCCTTCAGGTAATTACAGACGCCAAGAGTAATATGCCTGACTTTTTCATCAGTAAAATCAAAACCGGTTATGCCGCGCCAGCCGTCTGTACCGAATTTTATTTCATTTTTCATTTAAAACCTTTCAAGATAACAAAAAAATTTTCATAAAATGAATACAAATACTTATAAATTGTTTTTGTTTTTCAGCTCATTATAATCACTTTCGACCATAAGTTTTACAAGATCCTCAAATTCCATTTCCGGCTTCCATGCAAGCGTAGATCGTGCTTTTGAAGCATCTCCAATAAGAAGGTCAACTTCTGCTGGCCTTAAAAGGCTCTTATCCATTTTCACATATTTTTCCCAGTCAAGCCCTGCGCATGAAAATGCCGCCTCAACCCACTGCCTTACAGTGTGTGTCTTGCCGGTGGCAATCACAAAATCTTCCGCCTGCTGCTGCTGCAGCATAAGCCACATCGCCCTTACATAATCTTTTGCATATCCCCAGTCTCTTTTTGCATCCATGTTTCCAAGATAAAGGCAGCCTTCGAGCCCGAGCTTTATCTTTGCAACTGCATTTGTGACCTTTCTTGTTACAAATTCAAGGCCTCGTCTTGGCGATTCATGATTGAAAAGTATACCGCTTGCAGCAAATATGTCATAGCTTTCACGGTAATTTACGGTGATATAATGCCCATACACTTTTGCAACACCATACGGGCTCCTTGGATGAAACGGAGTGTTTTCATTCTGGGGCACTTCCTTTACTTTCCCGAACATCTCTGAACTTGAAGCCTGGTAAAATCTTATGTCCGGTTTTACAAGCCTTATAGCCTCAAGCATTCTTGTAACCCCGATGGCGGTAAATTCGCCTGTAAGCACCGGCTGGCTCCAGGAGGTGGGCACAAAGGACATTGCAGCAAGATTATAAACCTCAACAGGCATAATCTGCTTTATTGCGCTTATTATGGAAAGCTGGTCCAGAAGATCAGCCTGCACAAATTCTATCTTATCCCTTATATGCTCTATCCTGTCAAGCTTTTCAACTGAGGAGCGCCTTACCATCCCATAGACTTTATAGCCTTTTTCAATCAGGAGGTCCGCAAGATAGGAACCATCCTGGCCAGTTATACCTGTAATTAAAGCTTTTTTCAAAATAATACCTCCATAAAAATATTAAAAACTTATCTGCTCTTCCTTTATCTCGGAATTCACATTTATCCTGATTCCATTCTTTAAAATATTATTGTCGCCTAATTTTGAATTATCCCCGACAATTGAATTGCCCTCTACTTTTACGTTATTTCCCACTTTTACATTATGGGCTATAATTGCGTTGCGTATTATACAGTCTTTTCCTATTGTACAGTTATCAAATATTATGCTTTCTGAGACGCTTGAGCCTTTCATTATTTTGCAATTGTTGCCGACAACACTGTTTGGCATTATCTTCACATCATCTTCCAGAGTTGTTTTTTCTCCAATGACTATAGGGCCTATGGTTATGTTATCCTTGCTGTATTTCGTATCAGCCCCTATATAAACATTGGGGTATACTTTCTTATAGGCAAAATTAAACGCCACTTTTCTGTCAAGTATGTCATAATGGGCTGTCATATATTTTTCTGGAGTGCCCACATCAAGCCAGTAATCATTTGAAGCATATCCAAAAATCTTATAACCAAGTTTGAGCACTTTCGGGAAAAGCTCTCTCTCAAAGGAATAATTCTCACCTTCAGGTACATGGCCAAGTATATGCGGCTCTATTATGTATGTGCCGGCATTAATAAGGTTTGTATTTATTTCCTCCATGCTTGGTTTTTCAAGAAAATCTTTAACCTTACCATTTTTATCTATCGGAACAAGGCCATATGATGTGGGGTCTTCAACCGGGGACAGCGATATGGTTATATCAGCTTTTTTTGATTTGTGAAAAGATATCATGTTTTTAAGATTCAGTGATGTAAGTATGTCCCCGTTAAAAACCAGGAAAGTCTCATTGCCAATATATTTTTCAACATTTTTTACTGCCCCGCAGGTGCCCAGCGGCTGTTCCTCGGTCACATATATTATATTAACGCCGAATTTTTTGCCATTGCCAAAATATGTGTTGAAAACATCCGGAAGATATCCTGTAGAGAGTATGATCTCATTTATGCCGAAATGTTTGAGCCTGAGTATAAAATATTCCATAAAAGGCTTGGTAACAAGCGGCAGCATCGGTTTTGGAGTGATATATGTAAGGGGCCTCATTCTTGTCCCCTTACCTCCTGCAAGAATAACACCTTTCATTTATTTGCTCCTTTCTCTCCACCAGTTTAATGTATCTTCAAGTGATTTTTTTATATCAATGCATGGCCTCCAGCCGGTCTCATTTTTCAGCCTGCTGTTGTCACCATAAATTGAAACTGTATCAACAGGCCTTATCTTTTCTTTATCCACCCTTACCCTGATTTTATTGCAGCTGCTCAGTGCTATAAGGATATCAAGTATTTCAGAAATCGCTATTCTTTTTCCGCTGCATACATTGTAAATGCTGCCGGCTTGAGCCTTCTCAGTTATCATAAAATAGGCATTGACAACATCTCTTACGTCAAGAAAATCCCTGTAAACGTCCAGGTTTCCAACATTTATAACGGGCTGCCTGGTTTTTGCTTCTATTTCTGCTATCTGCTTTGCAAAATCAGATACAACAAACCTGTCAGACTGGCCCGGACCGGTGTGGTTAAAAGAACGGGCCACATACAGCGCCAGCCCGAAAGCTTTCTGATATGTCGTTGTAAGAAAATCCAGTGAGGCTTTGCTGACTGCATAGGGATTTGAGGGGCTTATTTGTGCACGCTCATCAATTGAGTTAAACTCTTTGCCGCTTTTATTATTTAAAAAACCATATTCTTCGGCAGTGCAGGTTACAAGTACCCTGCATTGAGGGCAATGTTTTTTTACTGATTCAAATATATTTATGCCCGGAAATACATTATCCTCAAAAGTTTGCCGCGGATTTTCCCAGGACCGGCTAACAGAGCTCTGGGCGGCAAGATGATATATCCTGTCAGGCATTATGCTGCAGATTATTTTTTCAGTGGTGTTGCTGTTTTTTAAATCAGCACTTATATAATCAATGCATACCCCGTCTTTTTTTGCAGCAGAAGGAAAAAACTTCTTTACAAATTCATCCGGTTTAATATCTGCAATCCTGTCGACACCTGTAATATGCAGCGCCGAGTCAGTTTTAAGCGCTTTTTTATATTCTTCCAGTACGCCTGCATGCCTGTTTTTATTTTTTTCCAGATGTGTTTTTATAAGGTGATCAGCCAGGTGCCTGCCGACAAAACCGGCCATGCCTGTTATTATTATACTCAATACATCTCCTGTAGCTGTGTAAAAGTTTTGGTTTTTAATGCCATGATTTTTAAGTAAATTTTTTTACAATACTATTTTAAAAGATTTTTAAGAAAAGTTAAAAGTATTCTTAACCCAAGAAACAGCAAAAGAAAGGGTAAAAATATTATCCTGTAAGTTTTTCTGTAATTTTTCCAGAAAAAATAAAAAATACTTTTCTGCATCCTGACGCTTGCAGCAGTTGCTCCGTGATGTGTGCTTTTCCCGACATGATGCAGCATGCTGGAATAAGGATTATAATAGACTTTCCAGCCTTTTTTCCACATCTGGTAGCAAAGATCTATATCTTCCACATACATGAAGTAATTTTCATCAAGCAGGCCGGAATCATTTAAAGCCCTTCGGCGCAAAATCATCGCAGAGCCTGAGACCCAGTCCACTTCAAAAGGCTTTTCCCTGTTAACATCTGCAAGCTTATACCTCCGAGAAAACCGGTTACCCGGTATTATATGCTCAAGAAGGGAATGCATGCCTGCATCAAAAAAGGACGGAAAGCGCCTGCATGAAAGCTGTATTGAGCCGTCACTGTTTATTATTTTCGGTCCTGCAACGCCGGCTTCGGGGTGATTTTGCATAAAATTTACAAGCTTTTCTATTGAACCCTGATAAACCTCGCAGTCGCTGTTTAGAAGCATTACATACCTGGCATTGCTTTTTTTTATTGCAATATTATTTGCTTTTGAAAAACCCAGGTTCTGGCTGTTTGCAATAAGTTTTACGTCACTGTAATTATCTCTTACTAGCTCTGCAGAACCATCATTTGAACCATTGTCTACTACAAAGACTTCAGTGCTTATATTTGAGGCGCCGCCTTTATCGTATCCTTTAATCAATGCGCTGTCATTTTTTTCAAAAGGATGGTATTTAAATATTGATTTAAGGCATTCGTCAAGATAGGAACGGCTGTTATAGCTTACAATTATAATGCTCAGCTCAAATTTATTTTTTTCGATTTCACCGTTTTTGGCCATTATACATAATTTAGAATAACTGCTCTAAAATGTAAACAAAAATTAAAACCGGCAGCCCTTTCATTTAAAAAGACTCCCGGTTTTTTATACTCAAATCCTAAGACATGAGCATACTTATAAAAAAATTATAAACAGGCGTATTGCTTATTTCTTTTCTTTCTCTGCAAGCTCAAGCATTTTCTTTGCTATCCTGAGTTCAGTTTTTCTCCTTATTTCTTCCGTGTATACCCTGAGCTCCCCGACAAGCCTGTTATATCTGGTTATGTATATAGTATCGCCCAGGTTTCTTGTCAGGTACTGGGTAAGGTTTACCCTTAAATCATTTGTATCAATTCGCTTTATTTCATCTTCCATATGATTACCTTTCAACTCTTAAATATTTCAAATAAAAACATATGCTTATTGCCTATACCCAAAGCATGTCTTTCACTTTTTTATATCATATAAAATTTTATAAATTTATTATAAAAATGATAAATCTAAATGTCAAATTATTTCAGCATAAATAAATTATAGATTT
>JAFGMJ010000125.1 GCA_016927635.1 Actinomycetota bacterium | reverse complement strand
GCAGATTCTGCTCTACAAGCCTTCTTAAAACCCTTAAGTCCATACCGAGGCTTGAAACCTGGGATTGCAAGGTCTTGAATATATTATAGTAGATAAAAATCATGCGCTCCCTGTTTTTAGTATTCAATTCATTTATTTCCCTGTTTATCTGCAAATGTATATTATTGCTGAGTGAATTGATGGAGCTATTGTAGCTTCTCCTTAAGTTCTCAAGATACATGCCTGTTATCGCGTATATATGCTTTTTGATTTTTCCTTTTATGCTTAAATCGTTTTTAAGCTCATCAGAATCAAGTATATTAAACCTTTTAAGGAAACTGAGCTCCTTGAAATCCTGGCTGCTGTATTTGATTTCAAAAAGGTCCATCAGCTCATTTTTTGCATAGGGCTGGTCTGCCGGCAGGCTCTGCTTACCTGAGCCATCACCTTCTATTAGAGAAGACTGCATCCTGTCCCAAATGCCTTTCTGTATTATTTCATAACCGGTGTTTTTAAAAATGTATTCAAGAGTAAACTCATCGATTCGGTTTTGTGCCCTGCCGGTGTCTTTTTGCCCGCCTAATGCCCTTGCAATGCCTTTTTCTTCAGGCAAAGACAGAAACAGAATGCCATCTGCTTTAAGCTTCATGCCAATAATATTTAAAAGGTCATAAAAAAACTTCGGGCTCATTGAGCTGAAGGCATTATTTATGATAACAGAATCAAATCTTGTTCTTGATATTATTTTGGATTTTAAATAACCGACCTTATCCAGTCCGCTGTTTAACTGGCCCTCATTTTCTTCCTCATCATCAACTTTAACATAGAATATTTTCCCAAACGATTTTCCTTTTAAAAGTTCCCTGTCCCTGACCAGGTTTGATGTAAGCACAAGAGTATTTGTAGACCCGCTTATATTTTCATCAAGTATATTTATAATCTTACTGTTTTGAAGCTCCAGCATCTCCATTATGCTTTTTTTATCTGATGCAAAATAAGGCTGGCTGCAATACTCTACAAGTGGTTTTGTGACATTTTCCCAGTAAAAATTCGGTATTATTCTTTCAATATTTTTTATATATATGTCCCTAAGGCTGCTATTGGTGGCAACGCTTTCAATCACTCTTGCAAGCTGGTTTGTGTTTTCATATTTTACCACTTCTCCTATGTTTTCAGCTTTGACAAGCTTTGCAATGGACTCGCCGGTGGTCGTAATTACAGGCACCTTTGCCCATATATAATCCATAACCCTAGTCCTGTAGGAAAATTCAGTCTCTATTTTTTCATGATGTATTGAAAGCCCTGCTGAAGACTCCAGAAGGAAATTTTGCCGCAGTTCATAAGGCACCCATTCGTTAAAAAAAACTATTTTATCAAAAAGATCAAGTTCCTTTGATAAATTTATGACCTCGACAGCTTTTTTCATTTTGGGCAGTTTCGGGTCGGGATGCTTGACCCCCACAAAAATAAGCTTTATGTCTTTGCGGCTCCTTGATATTTCCCACATAGCTTTTATTGCAGTTATGGGATCAAGCCAGTTCCATATGCCCCCACCCCAGAGGACAAGCTTGTCCTCTTCCCTGATTGATGGAAAAAGTTTTCTTATTGATTCACCTGTATGTTTTGGCGGAGTTGAAGGAATACCAAAGGGCACAATGTCAATAAGTTTCCTGAGTGAATTATCGCTGTCATAATTAAAAGGATTTACCCTTCCCATTGCTGATAGCAGTCCCAGCCAGTAGCTTCGCTGCTTATCGCTTGCACAGATGAAAAAATCACCTATGGCAAGCTGGAATTTTATTATATCTACATTGCTTTTGTCTATTCTCAGCCTTTCAGCAAGGGTTTCATTGCGGTACATCTCAAGACTTTCCAGATTAAAAGGGTTGTAAAGGTCTATTATTATTTTGCCCTTGAAATGCTTCAGGAAAGGAAAATAATGAAGTATATGGCCCTGTATTATTATCATGTCTGAAAGCTCGGATACCCTTTTTAAAACCTTGTAATTTTCCGAATTGTAGGTAAGCGTCTTAAAGCCTGCTGTATCTATGTCTATTTTGTTCGGAGAAGCAAGGGTGACGTCTGCGACATTTGAAAGTATTTTTGCAAATTCATAAAACCTTATTCCCGGACCCGCCATCTGCCTGCCAACGACATCATGGCTTATTATGAGAAGCCTTGAATTTCTTTTTTTTGAATCAGTTACTTCGTTTTCCATTATCATTATTTTATCCGCCCCTGTATTGATTTAAAAAATTATAAAAACAAAATGTCCTTTTATATATCTAATTTTTTTAAAGATATTTTAAAATTTGACAAAATTTTTTTATTTTTTATCCTGACTGCTAAATTATAAAGGAAAAATAGAAAATTTAAAAAGTATGCCCAAAAAATTGCGCTTTTCTGGTCACAGGTGGCTTCCTCTTTTAGCCATTTTATTTCAGAAGGTATAAATTTTGTAAAAAAACCCGTAAAACCAATATTTATTATTGCGCATCTTATCCTGTTTTTATGATAATGTTTGTAAAAATTGCTGCTGAACTTTTTAACCGATGCGCCTTCAAAATGCCTTGCAAATACATCAGGGGCTATTTTGGGCAAAAGAGACACTTTTTTAAGCTTTAAGCATAAATCAAGCTCTTCAAAATAAAGGGGCCTGTAGCCGCTGTCAAAGCCGCCAAGGCTTTTAAAATGTGCCATTTTCATACCCATAAGGGCTCCGCTTGTATAATCCACAGCGTAGGGTTGTTTTCCTTCACTTTGCACCGGAGGATTTTTTAAATGAAATGTAATAAAATTATCTTTGAGCACTCCTCCTGCATTTTGAATTTGTTTTTTATCATAATCATATATGATGCCGCCGACAGCTCCCGTTTTGCCTGCAATCAGCTCTGCTTTATTTTGTTTTTCCAGCGCTTTAACAAGATTTGCAAGTGAGCTTTTCTCCAGCACAAGGTCCGGGTTTATAAGAATAAGATATTTTATGCCTGGCATTTCTGCCGTGGCATTTTTGGCAAGGAAATCAAAGACCAGGTAGTTTACCCCTGCGGCAAAACCAATATTTTTTGAAAGTTTAATAAGCCTGGAATTGCTGTCATCAAGAATGCAGCTTTTACGCTCTTTTTTTAGTTGCTGTATTTTTTTAACCGTGTCATCTGAGCTGTTATTGTCAAGTATGGCCAGAAACCAGTTTTTAAAATCAGAATCACATATGGATTTTATACATTTTTCAATGAAATCTGAGCTGTTGTAAGTAATAAGCACAATAAAGGTATCTGCTTTTATTGCCATACTTTCATTTCTTCCTGAATATTTTTAATGCAACTTTTATAAAGGCATAAAATCTGTAAACAGGGTTTTTGTGAAGAAGCGTCTCAAGCTCATGTATCTTCAAATCCCTTTGCCTTATCATCTCATTCTGTTTAGTTGATATTGCCTGCAGGTTTTTAAGCGCTTCTTCCCTGTCAAAAAATATCTTTTTCTCTTTTTTGTAATCAGGGGCAAAAAAAGGCATGCCGGCCCATTTTTTCAGCAAAACAGTGGTTGCATCAAAACTGAAATGCTCAAATCCGTATTTCTTTGCAGCTGTTGCCCTCCTTCTGGCTTCATCTTTGTTTTCAGCAAGATAAATTATCCTGTCTGCAAGCTCATCTGCATTGCCGGGTTTAAATGTATAACCGATTTTTTCCCTTTCTATTATTTCTGTAAGTTCGCAAACATTTGAAGAGAGCACCACAAGCCCTGCGCGCATCCAGTCAAGAATCCTGTTTTTGCTTCCCAGCTTTACTTCATATATGTCCTTATCTATATTTATTCCTGCATCCGCTTCGAAATAGTAGCTGGGCACATCCTCTCCCGCTATCCAGCCCCGCATTATGAAGTTTTTGCTTAAATTTGATTTTTCAATCATTGAAAGAAAACGGGGATAAGTATTCAAATCCTGTTCAGGTATCTCGCCCCCTGTGGAGACAAATTTAATGGATGGATTTATTTTCATTGCCTTCTCAAGACCCTTAAACAGGGTATCAATATCAGTCCATGTATTATATCCGCCTGTCCAGAGAATGACGAAATCCTCTTTGCGCACACCATCAAAACCTCTTATTACATTCTTTGTATGCTTAAATTCTTCTGACGGCATGCCGCAGGCAATTGTGTGGGCAAATTCATAACCTGAGGTGAATTTATTCAGCCTTCCTGCCGCCCCCAGCTCACCGGCAAGGGCATATTTCTGCCTGTCTGAAACGCATGAAAAAATATCTGCTGTTGTGATTATATTGTATTCACTGTTCCAGTAATGGAAAAGACAGCCGTCATCATCATCTGCAAAGGCCCTTGCCTGGGCTTCAGCCATCACATGGCCGAAAAGATCAGCCCATAAAGGCCTGCGGATAAATCCTGCATGATTTCTGCTTTCAAGATATGAGGCAAGCTTTGAAGCAATATATGATGGATAAAAGCTGCATCCTATTATGCAGTCAGGCTCAAAGTCCGTGTATAGTTCTTCTATAATCTCAATATTTTCAAAATCATCGCCGGTTAGTATGTTGTAATCAAACCTGTATTTTAAACCCGCCTGCTTTGATTCTTTATCATGGAAATCTTGCGTGCCGCCTGTTTCAAAATCCTTTTTAAGACTGGAGTAAAAATCTTTTCCGTACGCAGACGGTATTGCATAATTGCAGACGCAGACCTGGTGACCCTCAGAAAGGAGGGGTTTTAAAAACTGCCATGTCCTTATGCCCGTACCATAAACTTTTGTATCATTTTCAAATGGCATGGGACTCATGCCAAGAAGAAAAATGCGTTTTGGGCCTTTAGCTGTTTTAACCTCTTTCTCCATTTACCTTTTGATTAAAAATAAATAAAGGATAGCCGGTTTGATTTGAAATCCTTTTTATTATATATTTACATAACCAATAAAACAATAAAACTGAAAAATCAGGCAATAAAATACAGCAAAGTTTTAACAGCTGCTTTGATTTGTTTGATTCGTATGGCTTTTTTAAAATCTTATAGCAGGTAAAAATAAACATGAAAACAATAATAATAATCCTTTCAGCATTATTTATCATTGCAGTTATATTTTTTGGAATAATATTAATAAGGCAGGCAATCCCCCGGAATGAGGAGGCCTCAGGCAGCGTTTTCGAAACAACAGAAGAGGCAGAAACAACCATGCCAGCCATTACAGAACAGACTGCTGAAGAGACAACGGCTGAGACTGAAGATGTAACTGATGAGAATATAAATAAAATAGAGCTCTACCTGGATGGAGACAGAAATACAGGAATATATATGGGCCAGGCCGAATATGGACTTGAGAGCAGCGATGCGGCTATTATATATGGGCCGGATTTTGACGGGTTCGGCTATTCTCTTTCATTTGACAGCACAGGTTACGAGTTTGAGCCTCAAACTGTTCATTCCCTTTATATTTACACCTATATCCCCGCATATGGATGGGACTATACAAGAAAGCAGTTAACAGTGCCCGGCAGCGCTGATTTCGAAGAGACCATACAGATTTCCCTTGAAGGGCCCAACCCGGCCAAAGTAATAGAAGAAGGCCAGCTTGGCGAAGTATATGTAAAGGGCTGGACGGCAGATCTTGCATATTCAGATAACACTGGCATTGAAAGGGTCGATATATACCTTGAGGGACCCAGAAACTTTGGAAGGTTTCTTGGACAGGCCGAGTATGGTATTGAACGCACAGACGTTGGCAATGCATACGGAAATGCAAACTATAATAACAGCGGTTTCATGCTGAAATTCGATGCAAGTGACCTTGAACCGGGAATTAATTATCTGGTCTATGTATATGTATATTCAAAATCCGGCGGTTTCAAATACAGCATGACTACTTTTACAATACAGGGGGATGCGGAACCAAAAAATACCGTTGTTGAGGCGGAGGCAGAATTTAAGAGAAGAACTCTTGAAATAAATGGCTGGGCTATAAATAAAAAATTTATTGAAGAAGGTGTGCCGAGATCTCTTGATATAGAATACTCCACTAAAAAAATAGTCTTTGTCTCAAACCAGGCGGGAAACAGGGATATTTTCAGCATGAACCTTGACGGAAGCGGGCTTGAACAATTGACAACAAAAGCAGGCGATGACATGTATCCCTCAATATCTCCCGACGGCAAAAAAATAGCCTGGTCTGCTGTAATGGGAAATACGTGGCAGATATTTACCATGAACTGGGACGGTTCTGATAAAAAGCAGATAACAAACATACCCTCAAGATGCGGCTATCCGTCCTGGTCATTTGACGGAAGGCATATATTTTTCGAGCTTTATATAGATGAGAGCTGGGAAATATATGTCATGGAAAGCGATGGAGCCAATGTAAAAAGGCTGACATCAAACCCCGGTGTAGATAACTGGCATCCCTCTGCACATCCGTTTAAAAATATCACTCTTTATGAATCAGGCCACAGCGGCAGTGAAGAGATATGGCAGATAGATATAGATGGCGGCAATAATGCGCAAATATCGCCCGGGGGGCGCAATTTTCGTGTGCCCAGGTATTCAATAGACGGGAAAAAAATAGCCTTCATGAGCGCTGACAGCAATGGAAAAGAGCAGATATTCATTATGGAGAGTGACGGCAGCAATATTTTGCAGCTGACAGATACGCCCGACCAGGCGCGCCTGCCATCTTTTTCCCCTGATAACAGATATATGGCATTTAACACAAAGGACGGCGGCTCAGAGATATTTATCATGAATATTGACGGTTCTGATAAAAAGCAGCTTACAAATTTCCCCGGTGAAGATGAGGTTGCAGTTTTTATGTACCAGGCATCTGAATAATAATTTATTATTCAGATGGCTCATTATCATCAAGGCTGAAATCTATCTGGTGCTTCAGCTTTTTTTTAAACGCAATCCTTACTGAAGCCCCTATTGCAAAACCAAGCCACATTGTCCAGACAATCTGCCTTGAAAGAAAGTAAAAGATAAAATCGCTTATTTTGCCGCTTGATTTAAAAATATTTATAAGTATAAAATTGCTCACTGCCGGCTGGGAAACTATCAGGAAAAAAAACGGTATTATACCTGCAATGATTGCAAGCCTGAAATCAAAAAAGCTTTTGGCTATATTTATCCTTGTAAGAAGGGAAACTATCAGGCCTATTAAAAAGCTTACTGCCAGAAGCACAAGCGTCTTTAAAAAACCCAGCAGGCTGCTTGTAATTCCCGAAGCGGAAAACAATGCAAGTATGTTTTCGTAATAGGCATATATTAGAAAATAAAGAAATGCGTTTATAAAAGAAAAAATTATTAAAAATATCCTCATTTTTAAAACTCCCCGCTTGCGTTTTTTATTTTTTCAATACCGGAGACTCTTTGAATGTGAAAAGCATTATCCGGCCAGGTGCTTTTTTATTTTACCACATGAGCACATTCTTTTAAAAAGTATTACAATAATTGCGATTTTGTTTTAAAATTTTAAAATTATGACAGTTCTTGTAACAGGCGGAGCCGGATTTATAGGCTCCCATTTTTGCAGAAGGCTTATTGAAATGAAAAGCCGTGTCGTATGCATGGACAATTTCAACGATTATTACGACCCGGCGATAAAAGAGAAAAATATAAGCGATATTATAAAAAGCAGCAGGTTCGCCCTTTACAGGGCTGACATACTTGACAGATGCGCCATTGAAAAAATATTCTCGGAAAATGATATAGGCCTTATTGT
>JAFGMJ010000124.1 GCA_016927635.1 Actinomycetota bacterium | reverse complement strand
CAAATATAATATAATTATAAATATACTGTTCTGGGCAGTTACATCAGCAGTCATTTCTGTATTTGCTATTGCGCTTTTATGGCCCGATCTTAAAATAAATAACTATCTTTTCGGCACACATAAAGAGATTATAGTAAAAACTGAACCGGTGGTTGTGACGGAATATAAAAATATAGAAAAAAATAATGAGTGGTTTTATTTTATTGCGACAGGCTACAGCAAAAATGACCCTCAGCAGGGAACAAACGACATAACCGCGACAGGTAAAACTGTAAGGGAAGGGATAATTGCAGTCGATCCCGATATAATACCTTTTGGTACAGTTATTGAAATCAAAGAACTCGGATATTTTGTTGCAGAAGACTGCGGTTCAAAGATAAAAGGAAACAGAATAGATATTTATTTTGATTCCAAAGAAGAAGCGAAAGATTTTGGCCGGCAGGGTCTCTGGATCAGGATAATAGATGATAAATATTACCAGGTCGCACAAATAAAAGCTTCAATAATACAAGACCAGTTAAACTGAATTTATAAGTATTGAGACTTCCTGAAAGCCAGAAATATTTTTAAAAAAAAGCATGAGCTACTCTTGCTTATTCTGGCTGATTATTTCATTAAGTATGCCGGCAAATTCTGACGCAAGCGCCTTATTCATTTTCTTTATCTCAAAAGTCTCTTTACGGTTTTTTATTATAAGTGAGGAACTTGAAAAACCCTGTTTCAGTTCTGCAGAAACAATAAACGGGTATGTGGCGATAAAAGACCTGTCCCTGGATATGTTTGAGATAAAATAAAAAAACAATTTGCTGTCAGTTAAAATAAGCGTACCGCTGATTATATTATTGAGGACGCCATCGGCTTTAAATACAAGTTTTTCCTCCGGCGCCATAAAAAGGTAATATTCCGCATCTTTTCTATTTGCCTGCAGATTATTTTTATTCATCTTCTCTCCTCAAAATCATAAATAAAGATTTACTGTTATGATTAAAAACAATTAATCAATTATAAAGTTTTTAAAAAATGAAGCAATACAAACAGCGAAAAAAGCTAAATAAAAACATATCTAAGTAATATTTTCTTGAATTTTATATGTTTTGATTTTATATTTATTTAAATTTATTTTTGGCTTTTTAAAAATATTGGCAAATGTAATTAAAAAAAGGAGCTTGTATTAATGAAATTTAAGACTGAATTTAATAAACCTTTTGTCTTATTATTAATAATATCATTACTTTTTTCATATTGCCTTATTTTTACTGCTTGCAGTGAAGATAAGATTTCAAAAGAAAGCATTACAGAGCAAACAGTACAGCCGCCTCCTGCTGAAAGCTCTGCAGAAGAAACAACTAAGCCCGAAGAAACTGCGCCGGCTACTGAACCTGCTTTAATAAATTATTATACAAGTGATTTAAGCAATAGCGCCAATTATACGTTTATATGCCCGGACAAGTGGCTGCTTTTTGAATCCGGCAAAGGAAGCAGTGTCATAATAAGCAATACGGGCCTTCAAGGCAGTGAAAGCGAAAGTATATTTATATTTGTTGAAAATGAGGTTTCAGCAAAAGGCCTTTCTGATGAGAAAAGCATACTGGACAGTTATTTAAATGCTGCTGCAGACGATACGTCGGCTGAATTTTTAGATAATGAAAAGATTTCAATAGGCTCAGAAGCTGCTGTGCTTGCCGGCTACAGTTATTCAAGCAAACTTGAAAAAGATTACCAGGATGATGCCCAAAACATTGATTTGTTCACTTATATGCAAAATGATGACAGCCTTTACTGCATTAAATATGTCGGCCTTAATATAGACCGGAAGAAGGCAAAAGATACTTTCACGGATTTTCTTGCAGGTTTTTCAGTGGGCCAGGAAAATGAAAAAATAAAAGAAAAAGATGAAAACTCCAAAATTAACATTCTTATAATGGGGGATGACAGCGGCCTTGGAAGGCCGGGAGGAAGGGTAAGCGGAAGGACAGATATAATAATCCTGCTTCATATAAACCTGGACACTGCTAAGGGAACTGCTGTTACAATACCAAGAGACACATGGGTAGCTATACCCGGCCATAGTGAAGGAAAAATCAATGGGGCCCATGCAATCGGCGGAAATGAACTTGCAGTAAAAACAGTTGAAGATTTTTCCGGCCTTGAAATAGATAATTATATAATCACTGATTTTGACGGTTTTATTCCCCTCATAGATTTTCTTGGTGGTGTAACTGTTGAAGTGGGAGAAGATCTTGCTGACGGTTTTTCAGGGTGTTATCTGTCAAAAGGTGTCCACCATTTAAACGGTGAACAGGCGCTTGCCCTGTCAAGAAACAGGCACAGATCTGGCGACGGCAGCACTCAGTCCGGCGCATTTGCCCGGGAGCGTGAAGCTGCAAAGATTATAGTAGGACTGATGGACCAGAAAAGCACATTTGAGAGAATTGTAGCTATGCCCGTTTTTATAAACTATCTTTTAAATTACACCTGGACTGATTTAAGATTTAAGGATATTATTAAACTGCTTCCCTTGCTTGGAAGAATAAAAGCCGGCGATATTGAAATAACAGGAGTGCCATCCTGGCCGGCAACCATTGGAAAGGCAAGCGCTGTAGACTATGACAGGGAGTCAACTGCAGAGCTTTTTGAAGAGGTAGACAGCCAGTAAAAAAGTTTTAAAAGGCTGTTTTAGGCAGAAGTTATTGACAATTAAAAAATTTTAATTATATTTATAAATCAT
>JAFGMJ010000123.1 GCA_016927635.1 Actinomycetota bacterium | reverse complement strand
GATTATCCTCAACTGCAGCTAAAACCATATGCTTAATGTAATACATATTAGTATATTTTAAAGCTCCGCGGCTTGCCTGCACTATTACCGGGGACTGTGTCTCTTTGGCTGCGCGCATTATCCCCTGTATCTGTTCCATATTATTTACATTAAAAGCGCCTACGCCGTAATTTTTTTTCAATGCTTCATCAAGAATCTGTTTCATGGGAACAAGCGGCATTTTAACCTCCTCATAAAAGTAAAAATTTATAATAAAACCAAACTTTATAAAATACTGAATAAACTGAATGTGAACATATTAAATAAATAAAAATTTGAAGTCAATTGATATTAAAAATCTAAAGCTTTTTCATCTCGCTTGAAAGCACTATTGCTTCAGCAACTTCTCTCATGGTCTTTCTATTATCCATTGCAAATTTCTGTATTTTTTTAAAAGCCGAATTTTCGGCAATACCAAGGTCTTTCATTATTATGCCCTTTGCTTTCTCAACAGCCTTCCTTGTTTCAAGCTCCTCTTTTATGACCTGTGACTCAACAACTAGCCTGTAATTTTCAATTACGATGGCCGTCTGGTCTGCCACTGTTGTCAGTATGCCTATTTCATAATCACTGAATCTGTGTGGCTTTGAAGTATAAATATTGAGCACACCGATAACCCTGTTTTTAAGGTGAAGAGGCACAGAAAGCATAGAAACAAGCCCTTCTTTTACGGCAATGTCTTTATACTTATAGTTTTCACTTTCCATAATATTTTCCACAGCAACCGGAACATTTTCCATAACCACCCTTCCAGCTATGCCTTCGCCGACTTTTAAGGGGTTTTTATTGATATACTCCTTGCTTATGCTCTGCGTTGCTTTAATATTTAGCTCCTGCTTTTCCGTGTCAAGCAGCATAAGAGAGCATATCTTTGAACCCATTGTCTCAGCAGTAATGGTAACTATTAGCTTGAGTATGTCATCAAGATAAAGATCGGAAGTTATTGCCTCGCTTATTTTCAAAAGAGCATTTACTACTTCGCGTGAGTTTTCCTCTTTTTCAGTGCTTTCAGCCATAATGTCCTTTTCTTTTTAAAAATTGTTATAGATTATATCCCTTAGCGGGTTATCAAATCCAAGAAGCCCCAATAAATTCCTATATTGAAAATACAATATTGATTTACATATATTTTACTATAAAAACAATTCCAAAGCTTTACAAAATATAAAGTTAAGGCTAAAATTCTTCTTTGCTGTTTTAAATATTGTCACACGGCAGATTTGATGCAAACATAAATGCTATTTGGCGCATTCGTCTAGTGGCCTAGGACATAGCCCTCTCACGGCTAAAACAGGGGTTCGAGTCCCCTATGCGCTACCAGCTTTTATTTTCTTCGAGTTGAGTTAGGATTTCCAGGTATTGATTTTATCACAAACAAAGCACTTCTTGCTATGAACAGATATCAGATTATCACACCCTGGACATTTGTATTTTTTTTCCTGATTTTCCATAAAATAATTTATACCTTTATTCTTAATTTCATTAAGATTATCAATCATACTCATTCCATATTTTTCCCTGTAACTTTTATCCAATTTGGTTAAAGCTTCGCATGGGAAATAATCACATTCAAAACAGAATTCTATTTCACCTTTAAGTAATTTTAAATCATCCTTGCATTTCTTCTTCACAAATGCACATTGTTTATTCCTTGGTCTACAACCCATGCAATTCGATATAACTTTTTTTTGTATATTGTTTTTATATGCAAGGTATGAACTGCATATACCACAATTCATCCCACAGGGTGCGATTAATTCTTTATTTATTTTTACCATTATTGTTTACGTCTTGAACTGTTCTCTTTATTATAAATTAGCTTTTTTAGTTTTCAAATGTTATTTTTATTTTTAAACTTATTAATTCTTTTATAACCAGGTTCGAAATTTTGAAACTTGGGGCTACCAATATAGACTTTTTTGGTTTACAACGTTAAAAACCCCTAATATTGTGCTTAAATTAGCGGTTTCAAAAGTTTTATCAGGTATACTATTTTAATATTACCTGTATTTGCATAACCAGGTAAATAGATTGTTTAATCCGATTTAAGATAATGCAAGCTGGGATAATTTATGTATTATTTTATCAATCTGTACACTTTTTCCATATTCTTTATTTTTTATGCAATTATTCTCACAGGATTTTATTTTAAGATTATTGCCGGCCTCGTTATTTACTGATTCATTTATAATTTTTAATGCGCCGGTAAAATTGCCTGCAGCTGCCCTTCTCATTATCCCTCTTATATCAATATCGCATTCCTTCATGCATTCCGGTATTTCACAGAACAGGCATTCTGATGCCAGAAGTATTATTTCCTTTTTTTGGGAAGTGTTTTTGGCATGCAATTTTTCAGCTGATACAGGCCTGTCAATAAGATTGACAAAATTCTTCATGCCTTTTTTATAAAAAAACTGTTCTTTACCATATTTTCTTAAAACCGCATTGGCAGCGCTGATTCCTGATACCACAACAGCTGGCGCACCTGTTCCCATGGTGGTGGATTCACCGCAGCAAAAAAGCGATTTCCAATCACTATTTATATGTAAACGGTTGAACATATGCTGGCCTAAGGATTGTTTCGGGCCTGCAACACATCCCCAGTTTTTCATGGTGTATCGTTCAATAGTTGTGGGGGAAGAAATCTCATAATATTTTAAAGCTTTTCTAAAACCAGGAAAATTTTTTTCAAGCACTTCAATAAGCCTTTCAGCCTCTGCCTGTTTAGCCTCCAGATATTTTGCATCCCTGTATTTGAATTCCTTATCACTTTTAGGCCAGGTTTTAAAAGATGGTCCGATTGCCATCAAAACATGGCTACCTCCAGGGCATAAAGTCTTATCATCTATGCTTAATATATAAACTGTTATTTCAGATTCATCAATTGAATCAGGATTGCCTATAATCATTTCAATAGGTGATGTGTCAGGAGGAATAACGCTTGCATCCACCTGGGCAAATAAAACCATGCTTGAATATGTGGGGGACATATTTTCTGCCCACTTTCTTCTTTTTGCTGAGGAATGCTTTTTATCTATAAGCTTATCATAAAGATTCCACACTGTGCCTGAGTAGATTATATTATCACTTAATAAAATCTTTCCATCATCTAGCAATACACCGGCAGCTTTTCCATTTTCTATTAATATCTTCCTGGCTTCTTTCTCATAAATCATCTTCCCATTATTTTCTTCAATTACCTTTTCAAGCTTGCCGGGTAAAAAAAGCGTGGAGCCTGCGGTGTAATAGCTGCCTCCAGCATGGTTATCAATAAACATAATCGCTGAAAGAATAGCTGGTGTTTCTTCCACAGTTGTATAGCAATACGTGGAAGTCAATTTATTAAAAAACTTTAATATTTCTGCATCATCAAAATATTTTTCAAGAAGATATCTCGTACTTTTATTCATAAATCCGAGAAATTTAATATAAGCAAGCGGGTTTTTTAAAAGTTTTTTAAATGAAAGGAATTTATTTGCCTGGTCAGGTGTTTCGTATGCAGTATTTTTTGCGATGACCTTAAGATAGAGGTCATGCATATCAGAATAAAATCTTTTTAAATTATTTTTCTGATAAGGGAAAAGACAAGATAGCTCTTCAACAAATTTTTCAATATCTGCAAAGAACCTTATTTTACGGCCTTTAAACCTTATGCTGTATAAAATATCATGTTTTATTACATCTATCGGCTCTTCAAGGCAATTGAATAAAAAACGAAATGGATTGAAACCTTTCTCTCCAAAACCATAAAGCATTGCTGTGCCCTGGTCAAAAATTGCCGCGCCTCTTTTAAAAATACCGCAGGAGCCTCCCGGTTTAAAATTTATATCTATGACTGCTACTTTAAGATTTCTTTTTGCCAGCAGGCTTGCAGCAGCCAGCCCGGATAGTCCTGCCCCTATAATCAATGCATCATATTTATACAATATTTACACCAAAATCCTGTCAATGATCAGTAAACTTTCTTTCGCCTTGCAAGCTGTATTATAATTCCAAGCACAATCAATGCCATACCCACTATTGATATTATTATTACTCCCTGGGCAGGAGTGCTTGTATCTTCAAGCCTTTTTAAAAGTATTCCAAGCAGTGACCAGACTACAACAAGACAGTAAAACATATCGTTTCTTGTAAACACTACAAGAAGGGCTATGATTATACCGACAGCAATTACAAGAACTGCCCAGAACTGCTGGCTTAAATTAAAGCCGTTCCAGCCAAGATCCACAAGAAGTGCGGTGACATTTGCAATTGTTGCAATGGTAATCCAGCCTATATATACGCTGAAAGGCACATGCGCCATCAGTTTTTCTCCATAGCCGGCATCTGATTTTCCCACTCTCAGCCTTAAATATATTGAAAGAAGCACAATAAATAATAGAACCATTATTATAAGGGAGAGCCATACGATTTCATAATGCCAGGCAAGTATCCACCCTATGTTAAGAATAGAGGATATAAAAAACAATATGCCTATTTTTTCAAATAACCCTGCTTCCGTATTTTTTTTAAAAGCAATTACAAGCTGGTAAATAATAAAAATTGCAAGCAATATATAAATCAGCCCCCAGATTGAAAATGTAAGCCCTGACGGTACAAAGAGATTCGGGTACTGGTCTGACAATTCACCTGTGGATTTGTTATTTATCGGAAGAATTGTTGCCAGGGCATTTACAACAACAGTAGCAATAAATGCTATAAGGTTTATAAAAGCGAGAAAAACTTTTGCCGGTCTTTTATATATTTTACCCGTCATTTTATCCTCCCTTAAAAGATTATAATTATTTTTTTATTTTACATTTTTTTTATAAAAAAACCATAAAAATAATTATAGATATATTATATTTAAAAGTTTATTAAAATTTAATCAATGAAATTGAAAAATTAAATTTTTTTGTTTTAAATGGAGCACTTTTTATATATTTTAATAATAT
>JAFGMJ010000122.1 GCA_016927635.1 Actinomycetota bacterium | reverse complement strand
CATTATCCTGGATATTGCTGTTTTCTGCTTTTTCTGCAACCGCCATATCTCTTTTACTTTTATAGAAGGGCAGCACAAGTATTATAACAGCAATAAGACCCTGTATGACTGTGACGGCAAGATTTAAAATATGGTAGTTAAAACCCGCAATGGTTGCATGCTCCTTTGAAAATCCCAGCCCCACAGACGCAAGCACAAATGCTCCCTCATATGTACCGAGCCCTGCAACAGCATGTGTGGGAAGCACCGCAGACATCTCTGCGGCAATAGTTGCAAGCAGTATGCTCCAGTAAGGAAGATCTGCAAAACTGTAGCCCAGTGGTTTTAAAAATGCGTGGATAAGAAAATAATAGGAAGAGTATTTCAATACCCTGTTGCCGATGGACAGAAGATATACTTTCCAGTACACCCGCCTTCCCTGTATTATCTCAATACTGTTATTTGTCTCAACAAGCTTATCATAGAAGTAATTGAATGCTTTGCTGTTTTTAAGCTTTTCAAATCTCTGGAGCAAATACCTGCCAAGCTTTATAAAAACAGAAACGATTTTTGAAAGGTAAAATAAAAGTAAAAGGCTTGCAGCAAGCAGAGCCGCAGATATAATAATTACAGTTGTGGAGGAAACTGCAAACCTGTTAACGCCCACTATGATTATTGAGATTATTATCATGCAGAATACTATAATAAGCTCAAATATAAGGCCGATGGCAAGTGTGGACACACCAACTTCAACAGGTATTTTAAATTTCCGCCTCAGCACATATATATATGAAAGCTCTCCGGTCCTTGCAGGCAATACCATATTAAAGGCATCCCTTACAAGGGTTACAAGAAACATGTCGCCATAGCGCACGTCCGCAGAGCCTACAAGAATGTTCTGCCTGTAGGTCTTGGTAAAATCCATCAATATCCAGAGTAGAAAACCAATGAGCAGAGAAGGTATGTGAGCCTGGATAAATGATTTTTTCAAATCAGAAAGCTCTATACCGCTTAAAAGGTAATACACAAGAAAGACTCCCAGGCCGGCTACAATCACTACATTTATTATCCTGAATACAAGGCTTTTTACATTTTTTGTGTTAGACATAGTTTTTCAGTTTATTTTCCTTTCAGGTAGTTTGAATATACTTTAAAGGCACTTTTTGCCCCTCCTGATTTGAAATGGTAAAAAAACCTCTTTGCCAGATAGAGCTTTCCCTTTTGCTTTTCTGCAGCCGTATTTAAATTTTGTGAAGGGAGGTCTGCCGGGGCACCGCTGCCGCATATATCAAGCACATTTACGCTTGAATGCACCTGGTCCGGGCGAAGAGTCTGCCTCACTGCGCTTGATACAGGGTCTGCACAGAAATCTATAATCGGCCTGCATACCCTTTCCCAGGTAAAGTCTGCAGCAATCGAGGAAATGTTTTCCCTGCATTTTTTATAAAGCCCGCTGTTTTCCGATAGTTCAATAATTGCCTCAGCAAGACCACGGGCGTCCTGAGCATTCACTGTCAGGCCCAGGTCTTTACTTTCCACCATGTCGCTTAAGCTGTCCCCCCTGGTGGAAATTACAGGAAGGCCTGTCCATATATAATCAAGTATCCTTGTGCGGAAAGCAAACCTTGTCTCTATGTGGTCAGGGTGCGTTATAATGCCTATATCTGATTCAAGAAAATAATCCTGCCGTTTTTCATAGTCCACCCAGCCGAAATTAAAAAAAGTATTATTATTGTAAACGCCAAGCTTTTTTGCCAGCTCAACCGTTTCATTTACCATTGAAAGCTCTTTTACCTGCGGATTTGGATGCTTTACACCCAGGAAAAACAGTTTAATATCTTTTCTTTTTTCCAGCACAATTGCCATTGCCCTTATAAGCGTTAGCGGATCAAACCAGTTATATATTCCCCCTCCCCAGATAATCACCTTATCCTCTTTTGATATGCCCTCAATTTTCCCTTTAAGTACATTTTCCGTATGCATCGGCCTGTTTGAGGGAAGGCCGAATGGAACAATATCTATGAGCTTTCTCATTGCAGGGTCCTGGTTGTATGAGTATGGGTTTACCCTGTTAAGCGCTGCAAGCATTCCAAGCCAGAAATCCCTCTGGCGCTCAGACGCACATATATAGAAGTCGCCGTAATATAGCATCTCGTTTGTTATAAAATGAACCGATTTGTATACTTCAAGCTGCCGCTCTATTGTCTGGTCGCCGTATTCTGTAAGAGTTGCCAGGTTATATGGGTCATATATATCCATTATTATATATTTGTCTGAATTTCTAATGCACTTGAACTTTGAAAATGTCATGCCTCCGCATAAGACAATGTCACATGACTCAAGCATAGCCTTTACGCTTGCTTCATCTTTGTACTTCTGGATTTTAAATACCTGCGGCTGCATATCTGTATCATTGGGTATTGCAAGAGTTATATCCAGGTGTTCGCTCAATACTTTTGCAAAATTCCACACCCTTATTGCCGGGCCAGCCATACCGGATGAAACGACTTCACCGGATATTATAAGCAGTTTTCTTTTTATCTGCTTTTCAAAAATATCATATATTCCTAGCGACTTTAGTATATCTATCTGGTTTCTCTGGTAAGCCGCATCTGCTGATACTGAAAGAAACTGCCCTTTAAAATATGTAAATACGGCCTTGTCATCCCTTTTGCGCATGGACTGTATCTTTTTCCTTTTCTGTCTCAATGCGCCAAGGCCGTCAAGAAAGCTTTGAACGGCCATAAGAGAGCTTAGGGGCTGGGAGTCCATTTTAATTTGGGCAAGCCCATCCTCTTTGTTTTTTGCCTCACTTTCCTGTACGCCATCCCCTGCTGAAGCGGAATTCTCTGCAAGCGTAAAATCGTAGTACTTTTTATAGTCAAATTTTACATCTGTAAGTATTCTTGAAAATATGCCTGCAAGGGTGCCCGAAAATACCCTGGCAAGATTATCCTCATCATAGTTTTTAAAAACTGAATAAAGAGCATTTCTTTCCTTTAAGAACCTCAGTTTATCATCTGAAAAAATCTTTGAAGTTCCATGATGTACATGATATACAATGGATTTCGGGGCAAAGACTACCCTGTAGCCAAGAACCCACAGCCGCCACCCGAAATCAACATCTTCATAATATGCAAAGAAATCCTCGTCAAATCCGCCTGACTGTATAAATACATCCCTTTTTACAAGCATAGCCCCGCCGTTTACAAAAGGAAGGTATTCATACTCCTTATGGATGTCTTTATCAAAAGGCAGCCCGTAGTCCACCTGGAAACCTTTTCCTTCAAAATTTATCATTGAGCCGGCAAAATCAAGGCTGGTGCCGTCTATGGAAAGCACTTTTGAACCGGCGCACACAGCTTCGCTATCCATGTAAACAGGCCTTAAAAGCTCTATGAGCCAGTTTTTATCAACTTTTGTATCATTGTTTAAAAAAGCCAGGTAGCTGCCGGCGGCAGCTTTTGCCCCCTGGTTGTTTGCAAAAGCAAACCCTGTATTTTGCTCATTTTTAATAAGCCTTATATCGGGGTATTTATCCAGGATAAACTGGCATGAACCGTCATTTGAGCCGTTATCAACAACTATTATCTCGATTTTGTTTGGCGGATAATTTATTTGTTTAATGCTTTCAAGCAGCCCGTCAAGATAATTTTTTCCATTGAGATTTACGGTAATTATTGAAACAAAGGGAAAATCAAATAAACTTTCCATGAAGATTTCTCCAAAAATAATATGTTAAAAGTATAATATTGATTTATTTTTATAAAATTATAACAAACAATTTAATATAAACAATAATTGATGTTAAAATAGAGCCATGAAAAAACCCAGGATAACTTTTCTTACTGACAGGATGATAAAGGGCCATGGCGTTGACCTGGTGGTTGACAGGATAGCTGACGGACTTGCAAAAAAAGGTTATTTTACTGAAGTTTATGCAAATCTTGTTGACGAGACATTTACTGACAGGAAATCCTACAAAATTTACAGGCTGCCTCCCATTGGCTTGGGAAATGCCTACGTACTTGAAAAAAGGGTAAGGAAATTTGCGGATTTCTTAAATTCGCGCGATACGGATCTTTTTATAATACAGTCATTTCCATTCTACAGCCTGATACCAAAACTTAAAAAACCTTCTCTTGTTGTTGACCACGGGATAATAAAGTCTGAAGGGCTTCCTTTAAAAAGAAGGCTGGTTCTTAAATACATGCAGCTCTCCCAGGACCTGTCTTACTTCAGGAAAGCAAAAAAAGTCGTTTGCGTGTCTGAATACCTTTTAAAACAGCTTCCTGCCGCAATACAGAAAAAATCCACATATATTTATAATGGCATAGACCATTACAGCAGCGCAAGGTTCTCAGAAGAAGATATAAAAGATTTCAGGTATTATCATAATCTTTCTGAAAGTGATGTGCTGCTTCTTTATGTCGGAAGGCTCAATCTTACAAACCAGCCTTATAAGGGCCTTGCCGAGCTTTTAAGCATATACCATGACGTGTCGCTTCAAAACCCGGATATTAAACTGCTTGCAGTCGGTTATGGTTCCAAAAATGATGAAGAATTCTTAAAAAACCAGGGCGTACTGTGTATTGCAAATGCACCTGAAGACCAGATGCCCCTTATATATTCGGCCAGTGACATTTACACCACATGCTCTCACTGGGAAGGCTTTGATCTTCCCGTTGGTGAGGCGCAATACTTCAGAAAACCTGTTGTCTGTTATGATATAGGAGCCCATCCGGAAATAATGGAAAACGGAAAAACAGGCTACATCGTTTCAGCTCCTGAAGAATTTGCTGAAAAAATAAGAGTGCTTTGTGCCGATAAGGGCCTGCGCGAGTATATGGGCGCGTATGCAGGCCAGTTCGTAAAAAAATTCTACTGGCAAAACAGCATTGACGCCTATGACCTGCAGATAAGGCAGATTTTGGGCCTGGGCAGCGCTGAACTGCCGGTATATAAAAGCCAGCCGCCTGGCGAAGTCACGGAGCAAAAAGCCTCAGAAGCGCTTGAGGGCATAGAAAAAGCAATATATAAAAAGGTCACTGCAATAATTGTAAACTATAACTCATCTTATCAATGCCTCAGGGAATGTCTTGACTCGCTTCTGCAGCAGTCATATAAAAATATGGACATATTGATATATGATAACGGGTCATCAAATAACACGCTTGGACTTATTGCAGAAAGCTATAAAAATATCAGCATCTTAAAATCTGATAAGAACCTTGGCCTGGGGGAAGCTATTAACCAGGCAATTAAAAATACAGAAAGCGACTATATACTTATATCCAATTTTGATGTCGCATATGACAAAATAGCTGTTGAGGAACTTGTCGAGGATATGGCAGGCCTTGAAAACAAATATGTGGGCCTTGCCCCAAAAATAAAGCTTTATTACCAGAGGGAGTATATTGAAAGCGTTGGGGTCTATGTTGACAACAATTTTTACCTGGGATTTAATGGCATGGGCCAGCTTGACCTGGACCAGTACAACAAACCCGAGGATGTGTTTGGCGTATCTTTTACATCAGCATTTTTAAAGCGGGATTATCTTTTCCACAGCACAATAGGCACCATAGACAAGCCCATAGACCCGGGGTATTTTCTGTTTTATGAGGACATTGACTTCTGTTACAGGGCAAATCTGGCAGGCTACAGGTTTAAGTCCTGCCCCACAGCAGTCTGCTACCATAAATATGCATTCAGTTTCAGGAATGAGGCCACAGCTTTTACCGAGAAATATTATTACCAGAAATTAAATGTCATGAAGCTTGCCTACAAGAATGCTGAAACGCATAATATGAAAAGGATTATAAAAAACGAGATATCCATACAGAAAAGCAATTTAAAAGACAGGAATTTAAAAGCAGTGGCTTCAAATATTCTGCATCAATGGCGAAAAGGCAAAGGCTATCTTAAAAAGTACAGGACATATATACAGATAACCAGGCAGGTACCCGACAGCGAGATAATCAAATACTCCTGGGGCGAAAAAAACTTCTTTGATGTTGTAAACAATGAACCCCAGTACTGCATAGAGAATCTTATTTTAACATATAAAAGGCTCTTTATAATCACCGGTAACCGCAAATATGAGGAATATATAAATTACCTTGAAGCTTTAAACAGCACCAGGTTTAAAATCGAGCCGGCTTACCTGCGACAATTCCTTCATGGCAAGCTTGAGTACGAGCCCAAGCCCATACATGATTTTATAAACAGGATAGGTTAAAGACAAAATGGACGACCCCTACAATTTATGCTGCAGCAAAGCCTGCTTTGAGTTTTTAAAACATTTATTGCCTGTGAATTTAACACATAAATCCTTTAATCATATAATCGGTTTTATCAATTACTTATGCACTCCTTATATTTTATTAGATAATTTTAATTTAGCGGGGAAAAAATAAAATGAGAATCGGCATTGACATATCAACTGTTTTAAACCATGGCGCAGACATAGGCGCGGGCCGCTATATATTCAATCTTTTAAAAAACCTTTTTGAAATAAACAGGCAGGACACCTTTGTGCTTACGGGCCGTTATGTTACGGATGATTATATGGCCCTTGTTGAAGAATTAAAGAAAGACTATTTAAAGGCGGTCTGGCCGGATAATGATAATAAAGCAGGCGCAGGTCTTGAATTTTTTCTTTTTAAAACAACCGCAAAAAAACT
>JAFGMJ010000121.1 GCA_016927635.1 Actinomycetota bacterium | reverse complement strand
TTAAAAAAGCGTTATGCGCAAACCACGGTTCTCTCTCAACTGTAAGCCATGGAACTGATGAGCTTATCGAATTGCTAAAAAGATACAAAGACTTCCTTTACGGATATCTTGTATTTAATCCCAACTTTGAAGAGCTTTCACTTAAAACCATAGAGAAGAATCTTTTAAATAAAAAAATAATAGGCATAAAAATACATCCTTCCTGGCATGGGTGTTACCCCTATGATAAAAGATATGAAAGATTCTGGGCATTTATTGAAGAGGCTTCATATCCTGTGCTCACTCACAGCTGGAACCCTGATGTGGCAAATAAAGCCCAGCGATTTTCTGATCCTTTTCTTTTTGAAGATATTGTCAAAAAACATAAAAAACTTAAATTAATACTTGCGCATGCAGGCGGCAGGGGAGATATGCTTTACAGGGTAATATCCCTTCTTGAAAAATATGAAAACCTTTATGTGGATTTTGCCGGAGATATTTTTGTGCCCGGGCTGATTGAAACTTATGTACAAAGATTAGGTTCAGACCGCATACTTTTTGGTTCAGATACTCCCTGGATAGATTTTCGCTTTCATCTTGAAAACATAATAAGCGCAGACATTAAAGAAAGCGACAAGGCAAATATATTTGGATTAAATGCAGCAAATCTTTTCAGGCTGGATATTTGAAGTACAACTCTGCATGAATTCTTAAAATTGAGTGGTTTGTTATGAATTTATGGCTGCATTTATTTAAATGCAGCCATTTTATAAATAATTGCGGCGATGTTTGAGCCAGGTCTTTTATGCCACAGTCTTTTTGGCCTGCAGATAATCAATCATGGGCTGTGATACAAGAGGCACAAGGTCCTTAACCATATGAGGCATGAGATTATCCATTACTTTTGGCATCAAAGCAGGCATCTGCTCTTTCATATAATCCGGCATCGGTATTTTTTGGCCAATTCTTTCAAGCATTACATCCATTACTTTTGGCATCATACGCGGCAGCATGACAGGGAAAAGAACAGGGAAAAGGGGTTTTATAATCTTGAGCATGCCTGGGATTTTTCCCATAAATCTCATCATCTTACCCATTTTTAAAGGCATAGAATCTATAAGCTCTGGCCACATCGTATCCATTAGTTTTGCAAATCCTGCAGGCGACATAAGCGCAATCATTGCTTCAAATACAGCCCATTGCCTCTGCACCTCTATATTCGGTTCAGGATACTCATATCCGAGAAATGAAGATGCAAATCTTGCAAGGTCCACAATCTCTACAGGCACATTTTTCTTATCTTTTGTCACCCTGAACTGGAACTCGCAGCATGGACACAGAGCAAGGACTTTTTCAGCGCCTGCCTCTACTGCCTCATCAAGCCTTATTTTTCCTACTTCTGCAGCAACTTCCGGTTCCTTTATAAGGGTCAGCACGCTTCCGCAGCAGTGAGCTCCCTCTCTGTTGTTTTCCATTTCAACAAATTCTACTCCAGGCAATGCATTTATTATTTCGCGGGGCGCGTCATATACTCCTGAAACCCTTCCGATATGGCATGAGTCATGCCATGTGACTTTTGCAGAAAAACCCTTATTTTCCGGAAACTTAAATTCTCCGCTTTTTATCTTTTCTGCAAGCAATTCACTGTAGTGCAGGGCTTTTATATTATACTCTATGCCTAGTTTTTCGGCCCACTGCGGGTAAGTATGGCGCCACATCATATCGCATGCAGGGCATGATGTCACTACCGTATCTGCACCTTTATCCAGCACTGCCTGTATATTTTTTTTCATAGTTTCTGCAAACACGTCCCACTTTCCGGCAACAAGCATAGGGGTGCCGCAGCAGTTTTCATTCTTGCCAACATAAGTAAAGTCTACTCCCGCACTGTCAAGAAGCCGAACTGTTGCCTGGGCTATGTCCTCTTCAACATAACTTGCGGTGCATCCTGCAAAATATGCGATTTTTGCTTTCTTTTCAGGGCCATACTTACTTTTCAATTCCTCAGGAAACCATTTGTCGCGGTCCTTCCTGTAGCCGGCCCAAATGTCTCCCTGACTTTGCAGAGCCGCTGACATCATCTCAAAAGGTGGTATAGTCATTTTCTTTTCTTCGTTTATAAGTTCGCCCCTCATTTTCATCCAGGATTGCTCTATAGGAAGATTTGCAGAACATTTAAGGTTGCATATTTCACAGGTTGTACATGCAAGGAAAGAGTCCACCATATACTGGGACCATTTTTCCCTTCCTTCCATAAATTCCCTTAGCCAGTACCATCTGCCCCTTGGGCTCTGGCTTTCCCATCCTCTTCCATAGAACTGGTCGCATTCGGGTACGCAATATCCGCACTGTGAGCAGGCATACGCATACCAGGCCACATCTGCAGGTATTGACTTTACCGGCTTTAAAGGCGGCCTTTCACCTATGCGGCTTACAATACGGTTCGAAAAAGGCCTTATAAAGGGTTCAGCCAGTCCTGCAAGCCTCATAACTATATTAAGTTTTTTCAAACCATAGACTTTTCCCGGATTGAAAAGATTATTAATGTCTGTTTTTGACTTGAATTCTTTAATTTTGTCATATCTTTTTACTCCCAGTATGGCTTTTGCCTGGTTTGCAAAATATATTCCGGATGCAAATGGCCTGCCCCCGTATTTTGAGGCTATCTTCATTATTGTAAGAGACAGCACAAAAACAAAGTTATAACTGAATTTCCTCTCATCACTGGGGATAAAACCAAGGACGACCACTTCAGGCTCACCGCCTGGGCCATTTTTTATCAAAACACCCTCTTTTACAACTGGATGCTTTATTGCTTTCTGCATTTCTTTTGTAACTTTTGCAAGAGATGAAAGCGGCACAATAAACTCTGCAGGTACAAGGCTTGGGCCAAGCCTTTTAACTACCATTATTTTAAACCTGTTTTCCCACTCATGTTTTGCAATCGACTGGTCAAGCATCTGGCCTGAAGTCAAGGAAATTATTTCCTGGAGTTTATCATTTACATTTTTTGCGTCTTTTTTCCTGTATGTGAGAGTGATTATATAGGATTTTGGAAGAATAGTTCTTTTTTCTGTTTCATGCCCGAAATGCGACTGCAGGGGTGCAAGGTTTTTCATGGCAGCCATTTCAGGGTTAATATAGATAACTGACCAGAGAGGCAGTGATTTTGCAACAGACTGCTCGAAGAAAAGCTGCAGCTTTTCTTCATCGGTAACGGCCACAGAGGCTATCTCCATTTCTTCAAGCTTCATCACTTTAAGCTTTATCTGGGAAATAAATCCTGTTATGCCTTCAGCATCAGAAATAAGGTCAAGCTCATCACCAAAAAATTCCTTTACGCTTCCATCGGGCAATACCACTCTGGCGCTGATAACATTGTCCTTAAAAATACCTGCCTCATAGGCCCCAAAACCTGTTCCTCCATTGGCAAGCCACCCTCCGGCAGTCGAACCAGGATAACTAGAGGGATAAAGCCTTAAAGTGAGATTCTTTTTTTTAAGTTTTTTGTCAAGTTCGGCCCATATTATTCCCGGCATCACAGTTGCGCTCATATCATCTTCATTTATATCTATCAAGCTGCTCATCCAGTGAAAATCGACCACGACACCCCTGTTAAGGGGAAGTACTCCACCATAGCCCGAGGTGGCTTTGCCCCTTGGAATAAGAGGTATTTTATATTTTGCCGACCATTTGACGACGGCTACAAGCTCGTCTTCAGATTTTGGCTGTACAACTGCGGAAGCCAATGTCTTTCCAATAAACGGCTTTACAATCGCAGGTACTGAAGCTATGTCATGGCTGTATAGTTTTCTCTCTGTTTTATTAAAGCAAACCTTATCCTTAAAAATACTGCTCAGTTCTTTTGCGGCTTCTGAATTCATATACTCTCCCGTTAAAAATTTTTTAAAAGAAATGTAAAAGGGTAT
>JAFGMJ010000120.1 GCA_016927635.1 Actinomycetota bacterium | reverse complement strand
GTAATGGATAAGATTGGAAGTTAATAAAGAATCATTAAAGGAGGAATCAATGGGAAATTTAAAAGTTGAAAGCCCGGCATTTGAAAATAATGGTATGATACCCTCAAAATATACATGTGATGGGCAAAATATAAATCCGCCATTAAAAATTTCAGGTGCTGGAAAAGATGCAAAGAGTCTTGTCCTTATAATGGATGACCCGGATGCTGCTGCCTGTACATGGGTTCACTGGACCATATGGAACATAAGCCCCCTGACTGCAGAAATTGCAGAAAACAGTGTGCCAGAGGGTGCGCCTGAAGGCATCACCAACTTTAGAAAACCCGGTTACGGCGGCCCGTGCCCGCCATCAGGCACGCACCGTTATTTCTTCAAATTATACGCGCTTGATATATTGCTTGAGCTTGGCACTGACGCAACTGCAGGGGATATAGAAAATGCCATGCAAGGGCATATACTTGAAAGCGCAGATCTTATCGGGCTTTATAAGAGAAGTTAAATAAATTCAATTAGAAGTCAGTCCAGGTGATTTAAAAACTCAGCTAAATGATGTAAAAAAACCTGCTGAATAAAATACTGGCTTGAATGATTTATATTTTATCTTGCTTTACATTCTCTTTTAAAAATATATAATACCATTAGCTAATTTAGCTATTTTGTTCTATAAACAACTGGGCTTCATCCAAAAATCTGTAATTTAAACGGTAACTTAAAAAGCCAAAACAATAAAAAGGATTCCTGTATGATTGTTAATTCAACAGATCTTAAGAATAATCTTGGAAAGTATTTAAGGGATTGCGCTAAAGAAGAAATAATTATTACAAGCAATGGGAGAAAAATTGCTATATTGCGCTCTTATGATGAAAATGAAAATGTTTTTAATACTTTTACCTATGATGGTGTTGTAAGTGAACGTGAGTCAGAAGCTTCTAACATTGAGCCAAACAAGATGTCGTATGAAGAATTTTTGGATTTTTCAGAAAACACCCAAAAAAGGTATGAGTATATAGATGGTGAAGCATATCTTCTTACTGCTCCGGGAACAAGACACCAGAAAGTGCTGGGTGAACTGTATATCCTTTTTTATAATTTATTCAGGGGCAAAAAATGTATACCTTTACTTGCGCCATATGATATTACTTTAAATAAAGATCCTGATAATATAAATGTTGTTGAGCCTGACCTCGTTGTAATATGCGACCTTGAAGAGAATTTAAATGAAAAAGACCGCTACATGGGTGTGCCTGTACTAGTTGCTGAAATATTATCTGAATCAACTTGCCGCAGTGATCTGATAAAAAAACTGGACCTGTACATGTGTTCCGGGGTAAATGAATACTGGATTGTCAACCCGTCAAACAGGGAAATAACAGTATATTCTTTTGAAAATAAAGATATTGCTGCAAGCGAGACATTTAAAAATAATGAAACTGCACAATCATATTATTTCCCAGACCTTAAAATCAAACTGAAGGATATTTATAATTATAAATAATTGCATTTTTGAGGGCAGAGCCTATAAGAAGAAACACGGGACGTTTTTAACAGCAGATTTATAATATCCTAAAAGACTATAAACTTTTATTCCAAATAAAAGCAAAACAATTATCGCGCATGCAGGATTTTAAATCAATGCGTGCAAAAGGCAATATAATCAGTAAATTTAAAGTGTTTTTTATGGCTCGCTTTAAAAAAAATGCAATTAATATATAATAAGCATTACAGTTATGGGCATATATCCATAAATGTAATCTTTATATAATTATTTTTTTAAAAAATGACAGACGATCTGGATAAATGGATTAATGAAACAGGGATAGATTTTTTTAAAAAAAATCTTGGGATAAAAAAAGGGCAGAAAGTACTAGATTACGGCAGCGGATGGGGCAGCAATTCTATTGCTATTTCCAGAATTGTCGGGCCGGAAGGTCTTGTTTATGCTTTTGAAAAAGATACAGATTCGATAAAAAAAATGTTAAACATAGCTGGCATGGAAGCCGGGGAAAACATAAAAGTCATCCATTCTGCAGAAAAAACCAATATACCTGTCAAAGACGGCAAACTTGATGCTGCGCTTCTTTATGATGTTATTCATGATTATTATTTTAATGCAAAAGAGAGGGAAATTCTTTTTTCGGAGATGGCCAGGATATTAAGAAAAAATGGAATTTTATCAGTCTTTCCCCATCATATGAATGATATGGAGATCGAATCAATAAACACGAAAATCTTAAATGCCGGTTTCAGGTATTCCGGTAAAGTAACATCTGCTATTATCCATGACAGTAAATTAATAGTGGATTCTGTATATAATTTTTTTAAGGATTAATTAATAAAAATAGCAAATAAAATGAAAGGTATGAATATGAAAAAGATTCCGGATGAAGTGATAAATGCATGGAAAGACCGAAACGGCCCAGTAGTATTTTCTACAGTTGATAAGAAAGGTATGCCAAACAGCATATACGCTACTTGTGTATCAAAATATAATGATGAGACAATAATTATTGCAAATAATTATTTCAATAAAACCAGGGAAAATATTTTTTCCGGTAGCAAGGGCTCTATCCTCTTTTTAAATAATGATAAAAAATCATATCAATTAAAGGGGTCTATAAAGTATCATACAGAAGGCGAAATATTTGATGACATGAAAAATTGGAATCCAGAAAAGCACCCTGGCCATGCTGCTATTTCAATGGATATTGAAGAAATATACTGTGGTTCAAATAGAATCCTTTAGAAATATTAAAGGCAGTAAAAGCATTAAAAGCACTAATTGAGCTTAGGTAAACATTTAATATTGATAATCGTCATAAATAATAAAATAGAATACATTTACCGGTAATTATTCTGGAGCTGAAGTTTTTTAATAATAATTTTTTTATGGAAGAAGGCTGGAAATGCCAGAAGTAAAAAATAAAATAACCAACTGCGTACTTGTATTTTTCTGGTTAGTATTTGCTATTTTTATTTTGGTAACAGGCGCAATGTTTTTAAGTTTTATCCCTTATATGGGGTATATTGCGGGTATTCCATTAATGATTTTTCTGTCGATTTTGGGTTTAGTTCTTATAATACTTGCAGCAAGAGCCAATGTTACTAAAATTGCAAAATCACTTTTTATTTTAACCGGCGCAGCAGCTCAGGCAATGGGGTAAGCTTTATTCTGCATAATCTGGTATATGCTCTTTTTATAAAATTTTTTGGTCCAGATTTCTGGGGAAGAATGGGCGATGAGCCGGTATTTTTTATACTGACTGTCATAATATGCCCAGTTGTGCTTATTACAGGTGCAGTGGGCTGTATTATACTTATTGCTAAGAAACGAATAATTAATTGATCCGGGCTTTTTATATTACAAAGAAAAGAGCTTAAGCAGAAAATGGAACTGAAATATACAGAAGAGCAAGTCCTTGATGAGCTAAAAAAGGCAAGATCCAGAATTCCATCTCTAATTTTTCACGGGTCATACCAGGCTGCAAGCACCGGCCCGATCATTGAAGGCTGCAGGATTTGCACAGAAATGAAAAGCATGTCATTTGTTATGGGCTACAGGTGCAACGCAGAATGTGATTTTTGTTTTGCGCCGTGCTATGTTTGGCCAAAGTATGATGAGGATGAAAAATATAACAGAAGCGCATGCTTTAAGGAATTTAAAAGAAATAAAGATAATATAGATGGAATTGGCCTGAGCGGCGGCGAAACACTGATTTATCTTGACGAGATAAAAGATTATGTAAATAAAATACGAGAAGAAAAACAAAATATATATTTCTGGGTATATACTAATGGCATAGAAGCAAATAAGCAAAACCTCAAAGTTTTAAAGGACCTGGGCGTAGAAGAGATAAGGTTCAATCTTGCTGCTTCGGACTACAGCCCAGCCGTAATAAATAAATTGGGCATTGCCCGTGAATTGTTTAAATACGTAGCAGTAGAAGTTCCTTCCTATCCTGAGCAGAAAGATAAACTTATAAATAACCTTGGCAAAATGCAATACCATAAAATTGACCAATTAAACCTACAGGAGCTTCTTATAAACAATAATAACTTCGATAAAATAAAAGGTGAAATATACCAGTCAGGAATTATGTTTGCAAAAAAATATTTTCTGTACGGCAGCAGGAAGCTAACCTATGAAATAATTGAAACTTGCCTTGACAGAGGCTACTCATTTACTGTAAATGACTGTTCAGCCAGCAGATTCGGAAGAATTGAATAGCCTGTTCTAATTTAATTTTTCCCAAGTTTATTGCCCTTTTGCTATAGAAAGAGGTAAAATTTTTTAAATTAATATTGACACCGCTGTCATTAACAGTTTATAATAACTGACATCGGTGTCATAGGCTTAGTCCTTTAATTTTTTATCATAAATTGTATCAAAATGGAAAAAATAACGATTTATGAAATAGCAAAAAAAGCTGACGTGTCTCCAAAAACTGTTTCAAGAGTTATAAATAAAGAGCCTTCAGTATCTAAAAAAACACATGATAAGGTTTTAAAAATAATCAGGGAAACCAATTATCTTCCGAATGTGTCCGCCCAGAGACTTAGCACAAACAGGTTAAAATCAATCGGCCTCATAGTTCCAAGGGTAGGTTCTCCTTACGCTTCAGAATTGATAAGCGTGATTTTGAGCAATTGTAAAAGCAGTGATTACATAAGTGTTGTATACCCTATTGAAAACAGTGAAAAGGAAAGCGACAAAATACTTGCACTTTATTTAAAAAGGCATGTAGACGGTTTTATTTTTGCGCCTCCCGGAAGTGACGATAAAAACCTTTTTGACCTTCTAAAAAAAAGAAATATTCCTGCAATACTTATTACTCCCAACAGTCCTTATCCTGATTTTTTTATAGTAAAGGCTACAGATAAGATGGGGGGATACCAGGCAACCAATTACCTTTTAAGCCTTGGACATAAAAAAATAGGAATAATAAAGTGTATGCCTAACAGTACATTTGCCAAGGAAAGGCTTGAAGGCTACAGGGAAGCCCTGATTTCACATTCTGTCGTTTTAAATAAGGATTACATACAGTATGGAGACAATTCATTCAGTTCAGGCTTTTCAGCTGCCAAGAGGCTGATGTCTCTTGCAGATCCACCTACTGCAATTTTTGCATGCAATGATGAAATGGCTCTGGGGGCTGAAAGCGCATTATACAAGATGGGAATGAAGATTCCCGAAGATATTTCCCTTATAGGATTTGATGATATTACTCTGGCTTCTGAATTTAGCGTGCC
>JAFGMJ010000013.1 GCA_016927635.1 Actinomycetota bacterium | reverse complement strand
TTTTAAACGAAAGGAATGAAAATGAACATACTTATAGCTTATGCTTCAAAATACGGCTGCACAGAAAAATGTGCCAATATATTATCCGAAAATTTAAAAAAGGATGGTTTAACCGTAACTGTTTTTGACCTGGCAGGCAGGCAAAAAATAAGTTTGGAGGATTATGGCACAGTTTTAATTGGCGGCTCTATCATGGTGGGAAAATTAAATCCTGTTGTTAAAAAATTTTGCGAAAACAATCTTTCAGAACTATTAAAAAAGAAAATCGGCCTTTTTATCTGTGCCGCAGCTGAAGAGTTGGCAGAAAAAGAAATGGCAGATAATTTCCCAAAAGAGTTATTAAATATGGCTTCAGCAAAAGGTTATTTCGGCTATGAGTATAACTTTGAAAAAATGAATTTTGCTATCAGGGCAATTATAAAGAAGATGAGCAAAGTCGAAAACAGTGTTTCCAATATACTTGAGGGCAATATAAAAGAATTTGCAGAAAACTTAATGAAATGATGCTTTTTTTGTAAACCGTTTTAAAATACTGGTTTCTTTCGCCAGGGACTTTTATATGTAGTCTTTTAACAAGACTGCGTCTATTGTTTTTTTAATGCCGATTAAGTTGTGCGATTTAATATTTTTTTTGTTGTCCTCATAACTTAAATAAAGTTTTTTATCATCGGTTATAAACTTTGAGTCAAAATGCTCTGCTGTAGCAATAAAGATACAGTCATAAACACTTTCATTAATAGCAAGAGCCATACTAAAAGCATTCTTTAGTACTTGTTTTGTTACTTTAAAAATTATTCCAAGGTTATAAATCTTGTCTATAATATTCATGCCAATAATTTCACTGCCTTCAGTGCTGATTTTATTTTTAACAACATTTGCGAGTTCAAACTGGGCAATCTCAGGAGTTATAAGTCCTATTTTATTACAAAGAAAGCTTTTTAGTATAAGGTGGGAAGCTTCAGCATTTTCCTCATTTTCACTAAAAAACCATTTGATGATTACTGAAGTATCAACTACAACATTCTCTTTTTTCTTTAAGAATCCCCATAGTTTTTCGCTTACTATAAAAGTATCGCTTTTAATCTGCTCTTGTATTTCTGCATATCCTTCTGCAGTCATTTTTTATCTCCTGACCATCTTCTATCCCTTAGTTTTCTTATTTCAGATGTTGAATCCCATCCTTTAAAAAGTGGGGAAGCCATTTCTCTTATACTTAAAATGCCTTCGTAGGCATCCTTCTTTTTGTCCTCCAGGAGCTTTCTTTCAACCTGTTTAAAATAATTTTCCAGGGCATTTAATATAAAGCCTGACCTGCTTATCTTAACCATTTCTTTATAAATATCTACCTTCTTTATAATTTCTTCAGGAATTGAAATATTTATTCTTGCCATCTTTATACCTTTCGAAAAGAAACATTAATAGTGAAATAAAATTGTGTATTATTTTTACACAATATATCTTACACAATTAATTTATTAATTGCAATTGAAAAAATATTTAAGTTCTGCAATAACAATTTCTAAGAGCTATTAAAAAAGAAAATGGGGCTTTTTATATACTTCATAAATATTTATGGCAGAAACTATAAGTTCTCTTATATTATGAACAACCGGATGGAATGGCTCAAGGATTTTTAAACTAATGTTTATCAAATCAGGTAAATACTGAAGCAAGTTGCCACATGAATGAAACATTATCGGAATGCCTGCTTTGTTAAAAACATCCCAGTACTTTTTTAATCTTGGAAGAAAGATGTTTTTAAACATGTTTTATGAAAAAATTCTGATGACTGTGTGCACAGGTCGTCGCCAGTATGTCCCGGCTTGAAAAAGAAATAAAAACTGTGGCAAATGTGGCAGTTTCTGATGCTCAGGAAATACTGGATATAGCCGCAGCTGCCAATATAAGTTACGCAGGTAAAGATTTACAGGCTTGAAGATGCAAATATTGCGCTTGGTGATCTGAAAAGCGGAAGTTTTACAGGCTCAAAGGTTTTAAAAATAGATTAAGATTTTTTAAGTATTGAGGCACAGAAAGCCGTTTATCTGCAGTAATATTAATATGTGCTTGCATAAATATTTTTTTTCCTGCATCTATTTTTATGCTTTCACATTTTAATGCTATGCGTAAAAATAGATGCTCTAGCGCAGCTCATAAAACACACAATATCCGGTCGGGGTCGGACCATATAAATCGGCCTAAAATAAACTTAAATATACTTTAATGAATTAAAAACATTAATTTTTAATTTATAGTATAGCAGAATCCTCAGTAACCAAGGTCTATATATACCTTATCCTCAACAGGTATTTTAAGGTCTGTGACTTCAAGAATAAGACCCTCAGAATCAGGAGAAATATCAAAAGGCGCCTCAAATGTATATTCTGAATCAGGGATCACGTCAACAAGCGTACATGCCTTTTCGCGGGTAGAAAAAAATGCATATGCAGGCAGGCAAAGTGAGTATACTCTTCCTTTACTGTCTATTACTTTTAAATCATAAAGTGTCCTGACATCATCTGAATCATTTTTTATCATAAACTCAATATTTACAAACTTACCCCTTACAGCCTTGAAAGTGTAATTGTCAGTCCCGACAATTTCAGGGCCAATTACATTGAGATCGATTATTTTCCAGGTTATATCGCCAACGATGGTTTCATTTTCTAATGAAACAGTTTTAATACCGGAAATATCCGTTGTAGCCACGGGCTCTACCGTTTCAATTTCTGAATAAACATCTTCCTCTTTGGATATTACCTGGCAACCCGCAATAACTGCAACCACAAGGCAAAAAATTAAAATATTTACTAAATAAATGGATTTTTTATTAAACATTTTTGCCCTCGCTTATTCAATTACTTTATAAAATAATATTTATATCTATATATATAAAAAGTAAAATTTATTTTTACAAAACGTATTGTATGATAATATTAACATAAGGATTTTTAAAAATCAAAATAATGTTGATTAATATTTTAATTGATTCTTGTTGATTTTCTCACTATGACTGGACAGTCAAGTAAAACAAATTCATGCATGCCCTGTTTTCCACCACACAATTTTAAAAAGGTTTGGGCAGCTAATTTGCCAATCTCTTTTTTTGGTACGGAAACTGTTGTCAGTGCCGGCACAGAAAACCTGCCTACACTTGTATTTCCGAAACCCGTAACAGATATATCTTCAGGTACGCCCAGATTCAACTCATTCAATGCTTTTATTGCCCCAACTGCTATATGGTCAGTCTGGCAAACAAGCGCAGACATCTTTAACTTTTCTGCAGGCTTACCGCTGAGGCTCTGCCTTAAAAAAATATATGCCTCTTCAAAACTATTTCGCATTATATCATCTTTTAAGAATACAATATTATCATCTTTTTTCAGCCCATTTATTTTCAGGCCTTTAATATATCCGTTAAACTTTTCTACCGATACACTTTCTGTGTCTTTTGCCCAGCCAAGATAACCTATATTTTCATGGCCAGTCTCAGCAAGATATGAAACTATCTCTTTCATTGCCTTAAGGTAATTTACTGTCACGGTCGGATAGCTTTTCCCCTGACATCCCCTGTTTACAAGAACAACCGGTATATTTCTGTAATTGTACTTTTCAACATAATCATATTTAATAGAGCTGCCCACGAGAAAAATCCCATCAATAAAGAGACTGTTTGATTTCCTGAAAACATTGAGTTCTTTTACAGGATCATGATTTGAGCTGTTTACAATAATTATATAATCCTGAGGATTAAGGCTTTCTTCTATACTTGCAATGATTTCAGAATAGAATTCATTATTTAAAGCAGTTGTTATAATGCCTACAAGGCCGCTTCTTTTTTTTATAAGACTGCGAGCAATTATATTAGGCTCATAGCTGTGCTGTTTTATTATTTTAAGAATCTTATTTTTCGTTTCTTCTTTTACATAACGGTTACCTGAAAGAGTGTGTGAAACTGTGGTAACCGAAACACCTGCAAGCCTGGCAATGTCTTTAATATTGATATTATTTTTTTCCGCCACCATTTGATTTTCCTGGCCTGATTTTAATTGATATTATAAATTTAAACAAATTTTTTCATAATCCTTACTGTTTAGAAAATATACAAGGCTGCTTCATTTTACTATTTTTTTATTCTCCTATTATCTTTACAAGCACTCTTTTTTTACGCATGCCGTCGAACTCTCCGTAAAATATTTGCTCCCAGGGTCCAGCATCAAGCCTGCCTCCTGTTACTGCAACTACCACTTCCCTGCCCATAACTGTCCTTTTTAAGTGAGCATCCGCATTATCCTCATAACCATTATGGCTGTACTGATTATAAGGCTTTTCGGGGGCAAGCTTTTCCAGCCATTTTTCAAAATCCTGATGAAGGCCAGACTCATCATCATTTATAAATACGCTTGCGGTTATATGCATTGCATTGCAAAGTAAAAGGCCTTCTTTTATGCCGCTTTCAGAAAGGCATTGATTAAGCTGCGGGGTGATATTTATAAACTGGCGCCTGCCTTTTGTCATAAACCAAAGTTCTTTCCTGTAACTTTTCATATACGCTCCTCGTATAATAAGATAATAAATTTTATAAAAAAAATAAATTTTATTTGTTA
>JAFGMJ010000119.1 GCA_016927635.1 Actinomycetota bacterium | reverse complement strand
ATGTTTTTAAAGTTTACATCCTGGATGCCAAGGGCGGCAATTGCTTTGCAAGACATTCTTTGTTCTTCAATTTTATTAGCATCCCTTATATGCCCTGCAGATATTTTTGTATGCTTTGCCTTTACCTCAATTATTTCAGCCTCCAGTGTAAAAGCATCATCAAAAGTGCCTATTATGCGCTCGTATCCTGCTGTCTCATGCCCTAAAAGTATTGCTTCACCGATTCGCGCCTGGTTTATACCTTCAGGCAGTAAATTATTTTCTATAAGCGAATATATGCTGGAATTTCCTCCCGATACAATAGGGATTTTTATACCTAAATCTGCTTCTATGTCTTTTTTTATCTCAATGAGCAGTCCCAGGCTTTGAGGCAGAGGGCTTTTTTCAGATATGCATCTTGCATTGGTTCCAATGCCCCAGATTTTAACGCCGGGACAATTATCAAGAATGTAGCTGCAGAAATCCTTGACTTCATCAGGAAGAAGGCCTTCGCGCCTGTCGTCCGTTTCAACCATTATAATGACTTTGTGTTCTATGGAGTTTTTTAGGCATTCCCCAGATATCGCTTTTACTGTCTGCCTCTGCGTATTCATGCTGATATTGCAAATGTCCACAGTTTCACTGACTTCTGAAAGCATCGGTGTCCTCAGCATACAAAGCTGCATTTCTGCCCCATAATGTAATCTTAATCGCTTAAGGTTGTAAATCCTGCTGTCTCCAAGTATTTTTATGCCGCTGTTTATAAAAACATCAGCTATAATCGGATCGCCAAGGAAGCATTTAGAAACACCAACGACCGATATACCTTTTAAGATACACCGGTCGTTTATTATTGTACAGTTTTGCCCAACCTTTGAAAGGTTGATTTTCAAACTGGGATAAAACACTATCTTTTTGAGAATTGAGGTCTTTTTCTTGCTTTTTTAAGACCGTATTTCTTTCTTTCTTTAATCCTTGAATCTCTTGTCAGAAAGCCCTCTCTTTTTAAAATGGGCCTGTATTCATCATTCACATCCAGAAGCGCCTTTGAGATGCCATGACGAAGCGCTCCCGCCTGGCCAGAAACGCCTCCGCCTATGATATCGGCTATCACGTCATAAGCGCTATCGGTTCCTGTTAATTTCAGCGGTTCAATTATCATTGTTTTCTGTGCATCGCTGTTAAAATAAGTATTAAAATCCCTGTCATTGACCGTTATTTTTCCTGTACCGGGCGTGAGCCTTACCCTGGCAATTGATTCTTTTCGCTTGCCTGTAGCATAATATATTACTTTTTCTGCCAACTTATTTCTCCTCTTCTAAAACTTAGACCTCTAAAATTTCAGGTTTTTGAGCTTCATGCGGATGTTTGTCTCCCGCATAAATTTTTAATTTTTTCAATATTTGCCTGCCAAGAATATTATGCGGTATCATGCCTTTGACCGAATTCCTGAGCACAAACTCCGGATGTTTTATAAGCATGTCTTTTAAATTTGTGCTTTTAAGATGGCCCACATAACCGCTGTGCCTGTAATAAAGCTTCTCATCTGGTTTATTTCCAGTTACTTCTATATGCTTTGCATTTATTACAATTACAAAATCGCCGCAATCCACGTGAGGCGTGAAAAGAACCTTGTCTTTACCTCTTAATATTTTTGCTATCCTGGTTGAAAGCCTTCCCAGGTTTTTACCCCTGGCATCAATAAGATACCATTTTTTCTCTATATCTTCCTTTTTTGCACTGTAGGTCTTTGTGCCCGCAATAACCATTTTACCTCCAAAAATCTGCTGTAATTTATACTTTAATAAGTCACTTTTGTTAGAAATAATCCCTTTGCAGGTACTATCCTGCCGGCATCTTTCCTGATCTTACTTTTAAATGCCTTCTTTATGCTGCCTGCATCTCTCTTGCCTTCGCCTATCTCAAGAAGCGTACCCACCATTATCCTGACCATATTGTAAAGAAATGCATTTGCAGAAATTTTAAACTCTATCAGCTCACCGGAAAACCTCTTTACAGCACAACTATAAATTTCTCTTATATTATGGCCACTTTTGAGATTATCATTGCAAAATGCTGTAAAATCCTTCACTCCTGTAAACATATCTGCAGCTTCTCTCATTGCGCATATATCCAGCTTCCGGGTTATCAGTATACTGTACTTTTTCAAAAAAACGCTCTGGCAGCTGTTGTTGACAACATAATAACTGTACTGCCTCATTTTTGCACTTTTCCTGGCATCAAAATCCTCTGCAGCCCTGCTAATATTTTTAACAGTAATATCATCAGGCAGAAGACAGTTCAGTTTCCAGCTGAACCTGTAAATATTCAAAGCCTCCCTGCAGCCAAAACCTATAACCTGGTGCCTGGCATGTACGCCTGCGTCAGTTCTGCCGGCATAACTGAATCTGGAAAAACCTGGTGCCAGTATGCCCAAAGCTTTAAAAAGCTCGCCCTGCACTGTCCTTACATTTCCCGGCTGCTGCTGAAATCCTTTAAAATCAGTGCCATCATATTCTACAACGGCAGAAAAATTATACATAATAAACAATATTAATTTTCAAATCAGCGAATAAGCTCGACTATTACCATCTCAGCGCCATCACCGAGCCTGTTATGGGACTTTATTATTCTTGTAAAACCGCTTGTTTTTTCATACAGAGCGGGCCCTATCTCATCAAAAAGTTTTTTAACAACATCTGCATTGTCAATGGTTTTGAGGCATTCTCTCCTGGATGCAAGATCGCCTTTTTTGGCAAATTTTATAAGCCTATCAACATAACCTCTCAAATATTTACCTTTTGTAACTGTTGTTGTAATCCTGCCATTTTCAAAAAGGGAAATGGCAAGGTTTTTCAAAATCGCTTTCTGGTTGCTTGCGCTTTTTCCCAGTCTTCTTGCTTTTTTTGGTACCACCATTACTGTATCTCCTAGTTCAAATCAAATTACTTGAAAATAATTTAAAAATTTTTTATTTCCTGAAAGAACGGTTCAAAGCCTTTACCTTGTCTTTGACCTCCTGAATCGATTTCTGGCCAAAATTCCTTATCTGGAGCAGCTCGTCTTCCCTGTAATTCAGAAGCTGCTCAAGTGTTTCAATATGCTCCCTCTTTAGACAATTGGTAGCTCTTACCGAAAGCTCCATATCATCTATTGTCATATCCTTTGCCGGTTCTTCCTTTGCTGGCGCCTCATCAAATATTGGATCCCTGGAGCTGTTATCAGAAAGATCAATAAGAAGAGCCATATAGTCATTAATTATCTTGGATGCCTGGCTTAAGGCATCTTCGGGCTTCATGCTCCCGTTTGTTTTAACGTCAAGAACCAGTTTATCAAAATTTGTCATCTGCCCCACACGGGTATTCTCGATTTTAAAGCTTACCCTTTTTATAGGTGAAAATATGGTATCAAGCGGTATTTCCCCTATGGGCATATTTTCTGTTGTATTTTCCTCTGCAGTACTGTAGCCCTTATTTTTTTCCAGCGTAAGCTCTATATCTATTTTTGCATCATCAGCAAGATTGCCAACAAAAGCATCAGGATTTATTATTTCAACTCCTGCAGGAAGTTTTATGTCCGATGCTTTAATTTCTCCTGCACTGCTTTTTTTAAGTCTTATTTTAACAGGCTCATCACCCTCCATTTTAAAAACTATTGTCTTTAAATTGGCTATGAGCTCGAGTATGTCTTCTTTTAGCCCGTCAATAACTGAAAATTCATGGCTTACATTCTCGACTTTTAGCTTGGTTATTCCCGCACCTTCTATTGATGATAAAAGCACCCTTCTGATGGAATTTCCAAGAGTATGTCCAAATCCACGCTCAAGAGGTTCAATTGTGAATATACTTTCAAACTCATCTTTTTGTTCCTTTGAAACGTTAGGCTTATGCATTTTAAGCAATTTATATCAACCTCCTATATTTTTAAAAGAAAAATATCTTACTTACTAAAAAATAATTTCGATTATCTGTTTATCCTTTACAGAAAATCAAGGCAGCAGTTGAGTTTAAACCTTAGAGTAAAGCTCCACTATCCTCTGTTCGTTAACCGGAGCTTTTATTTCGCTTCTTTCCGGAAGCCTTATAACAGTCCCCTTAAGATTTGAGGCTTCCACTTTGAGCCATTCAGGCACAGTAAGGCTACCTGCTGATTCCATTGCCTCAAGCACAGGGGTTATTTCCCTGCTTGACGGCAAAACGCTTACTGTATTTCCCTCTTTTAACATATAGGATGCAACATCTACTTTTTTATCATTGACTGCAATATGCCCATGTGAAATAAGCTGCCTTGCCTGTCTCCTGGATACAGCAAAACCCATAAGGTATAAAACATTATCCAGCCTTGTTTCAAGCAGTTGAAGCAGTATCTCACCAGTGATACCTTTTTTCCTAACGGCTTTTTTATAGTAATTCCTGAATTGTGTCTCCAGAACCCCGTAATACCTTTTTGCTTTCTGCTTCTCTCTTAACTGAAGGTAATACTCACTTTCAATAAGCCTCATTTTGGCTTTCTGGCCAGGCACATAAGGTTTTCTATCCAAGGCACACTTATCGGTAAAACATCTTGCACCTTTTAGAAATAATTTCTGTTTTTCTCTTCTGCATAGTTTGCAGGAGTACTCAGTGATAGCACCCATATAAAAACTTCCTCCTAATAATTAGCAACATTGCTAAATAAAAATAAATATAAAAAGTCCAGGATTTCCAAAAAACTTTATAAACAGTTTAAAAAATACAGCTAAACTCTTCTTCTTTTACGCGGCCTGCAGCCGTTATGCGGTACTGGAGTTATGTCTGTAATCGTGCCTATTTCAAGGCCTGCTGCCTGCAGCGAACGTACTGCAGTCTCCCTGCCTGAGCCTATTCCCTTTACCAGTACATCCACTTTTGCAACACCGTGTTCCTGGGCCGCCCTTGCCACATTTGAAGCAGTGACCTGTGCAGCAAAAGGAGTGCTTTTACGTGAGCCTTTAAAACCCATACCTCCTGCGCTGCCCCATGAAACAGTATTTCCCTGCAAATCAGTAATAGTAACTATAGTGTTATTAAAAGTTGACTGTATATGCGCAACACCATAGGGAATATTCTTTTTATCTTTCCTTTTAACTCTTCTGACAGCTGTAGTTTTCTTTGCCAAAATTTACCTCCGTATAAATACCATTAGAGATTAAACCGGTAAATTACCGGTATTATCTTGCCTTTACCTTGATTCCAACAGGTTTTTTCCTGCCTTTTCTTGTCCTTGCATTTGTATGCGTTCTCTGGCCCCTGACAGGAAGCCCTCTTTTGTGCCTTATGCCCCTGTAAGAATTAATTTCAATAAGTCTTTTTATGTTCTGGGTTACCTCTCTTCTTAAGTCACCCTCGACCTTTATATTATTATCTATATATGCCCTTATCTTTATAATCTCATCTTCAGTCAAATCCTTTGTCTTCCTGGTTTCATCAATACCAAGATCTTTAAGTATTTGCTTAGCTAAAGACCTGCCTATGCCAAAAATATATGTGAGGGAGATAACTATATGTTTATCCCTCGGAACATCAACTCCTGAAATTCTTGCCAACTTTAAACCTCCTTAACCCTGTCTTTGTTTATGCCGGGGATTTTTACAGATAACAATAACCTTACCTTCCCGTCTGATTATTCTGCAGCTGCTGCAGATTTTTTTAACTGATGGCTTAACTTTCATCGCAAATCCTTTACTAAAATATAAAAGCTCTTACAAAATTTATTACAAAATTGCTTTTTAAAGCTGCGTATTCTATTTTTTCCTGAATGTTATTCGGCCCCTTGTGAGGTCGTAAGGCGATATTTCAACTCTGACCTTATCCCCGGGCAGAATCTTAATATAATGCATCCTCATTTTTCCAGAGATATGCGCTAAGACTT
>JAFGMJ010000118.1 GCA_016927635.1 Actinomycetota bacterium | reverse complement strand
TTTTGCTTTTTAATTACTGTTACTGTCTTTATTGATTTCTTTCTGGGCAACTTCTGAGAGTTTGCCCAGTTTTTGGGTATCAAGCTCTGTTTCTGTAATTTTTGACTGTTTTAAGATAAATGGCCTCACTATGTAGACAATTGCCCCCAGAAGCCCGAAGCCCAGTATCATCGCAAAAAGCAGCAGTGAGGCAACTGTTGAGCGGTCCTGGGCTGCGCCCAGCGCCACCATTAAAAATACAAGTGAATTTTCCCTTACACCTGTTCCCCCGATTGAAATCGGAAGCATTGCGATTGTATAAACAATCGGCACTATGAATATGAATGCTGCAAATGAAAGGTCTATGCCAAGCGCTTTTGCAGCAAGGTAATAGTTTGCAATTACCGTTATCTGCATTGCAAAACCGCATATCATGACTTCAAATATTGCCAGCCTGAATTGTTTAAAATTTAAAAATATATGGTAAACCTCTTTTAATTTATCCCTTATTTTTGAAAGGAATTTTATTTTTTCAACCAGCCTGTTAAGCTTCAGGACGGCAGGGTTAAGTATAATAAAAGCCAGTATTATGCAGATTACAAAAAATATCACGACCGGTATTATATATGAAGTCGTGCCCACAGTGGTAAATCCCAATAGAAGGGCAATAATTCCGTATACGGCTGCAGTCAGCACTCCTGAAAATCTTTCAATTATGATAATGCTTGCAGATTTTCCAACTGAAACTTTGGCTTTGTTTGCTATATCTATTGACCTGAATATATCGCCACCTATGCTTGTTGGAAGAAGATTATTGAAAAAAGAACCTATCATAAATGAGGAAGATAAAAACCCTATTGAAATCCTTATGCCCTGCGTCTTTAAAAGTATCTGCCATCTCAGGGCGCTTATATAAAGCCCGACAAAGTGAAGAGATGCCGACGCAAGCAAAAGAGGCACGCTTGCAGTCCTTAAAATATCTTTAAAAGTGCTAAAATCCTTAAGGCCTGAACGGAAGAATATAAGGTAGGCTATAAGGCCTATGCTTATTACTATTCTCAGCGTGGTGGATATTTTCTTTTTATGTTTGGCGTAAAACTGTTTAAATCTTGTAAATATCTTTTTCAATTTTCTGTTTAAAATAATGTGTGGCAAAAGAATAAACTTTAATATTATACACATAAGTGCAATAATGTAAAAGCACCCATATTTTCATTTAAGGAATTGCCTTATATATTCTGCGGGCACGCCTGCAAAGGTCTTTCTTTGCAACCTGTCACATTTTAAGCAGCCCTCCATACCGGAAATGTTCTTACTTCCAAGTTTTTTTCTTGCAGTACGGATTGGCTCATCATTAAATATTTCCTGGATTGTGTTTTTATTTATATCGCCTATTTCATACCTGCCGATAAAATCCTGCGGACACAAATAGACTTTTCCATTAAAAAAAATTGTGAGCGAATACCATGGAAAGGTGCATGTTATTATATGCCTGTTTGCCTGCATGTGTTTATTTTTTTTGCTTACTTCGGTATTTAAATTTCCGCCCCAGTTATGCGCCTTTCTTTTTACAAAACCGTCTAAGCCAAGCCCCTTGAATTCTTTTCTGAAAACATTGAACTCTGCCCATTGCTTTTTTTTATCATAAACGCTTAAAGGTTTATCATTTAAATCCATAAGAAGTATAAAGGCGGCAGGTTTTTTAGAGCCGGTTTTACTTTTTATTTTTAAAAATTCCCTGATGTTTTTTAAAGTAACATCAAAATCAGCACCCTTCCTGTTTTTTTCATAATCGCTTTTTATGAATGTATCAAGCGAGAAATAGATTTTTGAAAGGCCTGATTTGACTATTTTTTCAGACATTGCCCTGTCAAGCAGCACGGCATTAGTATGTATTACTGTTTTTATATTGCTGCTGCGGGCATATTCTATCATCTTATTTATTTCCGGGTGAAGAAGTGGCTCTCCTCTGTGAAAAAGGTATATCTCATATACATAATCTTTTGACTGGTCAATTATTTTCTTAAATAAGTTAAAATCCATGTCGCCCCTGTCCCGGGGACTTAAATACTTATTTAAGCAGGCACTGCAGGCAAGGTTGCATCTGGATGTAGTTTCTATCCAAAGTTTATATGGAAAATATGCGCAACGCTCTTTTTTTTTAGTATAGCTTATATATGATTTTGCAAGACTTTTTAAAAGTGTGAGCCATTTCATCAGTCTTTAAGAAAATTTTTTATCACATATGTAGGTTTTCCTGTGCCTTCATGATAAGTCCTCATCATTATCTCGCCCAGAAGCCCCATTGTCACAAACTGTATACCCCCCAGAAAAATAAATATGGAAAGTATAAAAAGCGGCCTGTTCCCAAGAGATATATTAAAAAATATCCTCTCTATAATTAGCCAGAGCGTAAGGACAAGGCCAACAAGAGCTGCCAAAACGCCAATAAGCCCGAAAATCTGCATTGGTTTCTTTGAATATGTAAGTAAAAATTTTATGGTTATAATATCAATTATTACACGCACCGTTCTTGATATGCCGTATTTGGCTTTGCCGAATTTTCTGGGATAATGGTTTACCGGCATTTCGGCTATTTTTACTCCCATCCAGCTCGCTACCGCCGGTATATAGCGGTGCATCTCCCCGTAAAGCTCAATGTTGTCAAGTATATCTCTTTTATAGGCCTTAAGGGTGCAGCCGTAATCATGTATATGCACATTGAAAAGCCTGGAGATGAGCCTGTTTGCAATAACTGAGGGCATTCTTCTTGAAAAAAGCTTATCTTGCCTGTTTTTTCTCCATCCGCTTACTATATCATAACCTTCTTCCATTTTTTCAAGCATTGCTGGTATATCGTTTGGGTCATTCTGCAGGTCGGCGTCAAGAGTTATAATGACTTCTCCAAGAGCATTGTCAAAGCCTGCCCTCATTGCCTGGGTCTGGCCAAAGTTGCGCCTGAACCTTATTATTTTGAAATTTTTGTTTTTATTATGTATATCAACAAGCTTTGCATATGAATCATCCCTTGAGCCATCGTCAACAAGAATGACTTCATAAGTCTTATCCATTTTTTCAAGGACTGCAGCCAGGCTGGCATAAAGATGCGGCAGGCTCTCCTCTTCATTGTACACAGGCACTACAATTGAAATATCTGTCTTTTTAACGCTACTGCTGTCTTTAACTGTTTTATTTTTGCCTGCTTCATCGCCTGCAGACAAAGAAGATTGTCCGGAACTGTTTTTTATTGTCGCTTCGCTTTGCATTTTATAAATTGCTTTTATACCATTTTACAAATTTTTCAATACCCGCTTCTATAGGGGTTTCAGGATTATATTTTAACATTTTCCTTGCCTTTAATATATCGGCATATGTGGTAAATACGTCACCTGCCTGGAAATCCATACGGTTTATGGCCGCTTTTATTCCTGTATGCTGCTCAATTAACCTTATGAGGTCTTCAAGCTTTACAGTCCTTGAATTTCCAAGATTAAATACCTCATAGCCATTTATATTGTCAAGGTTTTTTGTCATAACATTTATTATATCTTCAATATATGTGTAATCCCTTGAGGAGCTTCCGTCTCCAAAAACGTTTATGGGCATTCCCTGAATTATTTTTCTTGTAAAATCGTGTATTGCCATCTCTGGTCTCTGGGCAGGGCCGTAAACAGTAAAAAACCTGTAGCAGAATATATTTATATTATAGAGATGATGATAGGTATAACACAAAAGCTCGCCGGCTTTTTTTGTTGCGGCATATGGAGAGACAGGCCGGTCAACACTGTCATTTTCCGAAAAAGGTACTTTTTTATTTCCCCCGTATACAGATGAACTGGAGGCAAAAATAAACCTTTTGGTTCCGTAAGTTTTGCAGGCCTCAAGCAGGTTAAGCGTGCCTTCTATATTGACCTTTTCATAAAGGGCTGCGTTTTTTATTGAAGGGCGCACCCCTGCGCGCGCAGCAAGGTGTACAATAAG
>JAFGMJ010000012.1 GCA_016927635.1 Actinomycetota bacterium | reverse complement strand
CAAAGAAATACCGGAAAGCATATTAAAAAAAGCTGATATTGTTTGTGATTATGGAACAGATCTTGAAGGAACAGCATCAACCATATTAGACGTGACAAAAATAAATCCTGTACTTTTAAGAGAAGGCAGCTTAAAGTATGATGACATTATAAAATCACTTCAGATAAATCATTGAAGCTGGCCAAAAAATAAAATATAATGATTATTTTTAATTTTAAGATAATTATACCAGGAGGATATTTTGATAAAAGATAACAGAAATCATACCTTAGCAGCTGTTGCCGACACAGAGATGCAGCAGATACTTAAAAATGAGCTTGAAAGGCAGAAAAGCCAGATAATACTCATTGCAAGCGAAAACTTCACTTCACAGGAAGTGATAAGGACAATGGGTTCAATACTTACAAATAAATATGCCGAAGGTTATCCCGGTGACAGGTATTATGAAGGATGCAGGGTAATAGACGAGGTGGAGGAACTTGCAATAAAAAGATGCAATGAGCTTTTCAATTCAAATTTTTCAAATGTGCAGCCCCACAGCGGCGTGCAGGCAAATACAGCCGTATTTCTTTCGGTGCTTAATTGCGGTGATAAGATACTGAGCATGAATTTAAGGGATGGAGGGCACCTTTCACACGGCCACAAACAGAATCTTACCGGAAGGTATTTTGATATATTCACATACAGCGTCGATACAGAAACTGAAATGATTGATTATGAAAATGTTAAAAAGCTGGCAAAAATAGCAAAGCCGAAATTGATAATTGCCGGCGCAAGCTCATATTCAAGAATTATTGATTATTCAAAATTCAGGGAAATAGCTGATGAGGTTGGGGCGTTTTTAATGGCCGATATCGCCCACGTCGCAGGCCTTATAGCCGGTGGGGTTTACCCTACTTCAGTGGGAATTGCTGATTTTACAACTGCAACGACACATAAGACATTAAGGGGGCCAAGAGGAGGCCTTATAATTGCAGATAAAAAATATTCAGGGCTTATAAATAAATCAGTTTTTCCGGGAACCCAGGGAGGCCCGCTCATGCATGTGATTGCCGCAAAAGCAGTGTGTTTCTTGGAGGCAATGGATCCTTCTTTTAAGACCTATTCAAAAAATATAATAGAGAATTCAAAGGCGCTGTGCCAGGATATGAAAGATAAGAGCTACCGGATAGTTTCCGGCGGCACGGATAACCATCTTTTCCTAATCGATTTAACGGACAAAAACCTCACAGGCTATGAGGCCAGCGAGGCTTTGGCGTCTGCCGGAATAATACTTAATAAAAATGTGATTCCATACGACCAGTTAAATCCCAACATTACAAGCGGCATAAGGATAGGCACCCCTGCAGTCACTACACAGGGCATGGGTATTGAAGAAATGCACCTGATTGCAGATATGATAGATTTCACTTTAAAGAATATGCATCACAGCAGCGCACTTAAGGATGTTTCAAAAAAAGTAAAGGCGCTGGCAGGGGATTTTCCTGTTTATTCCGGCATGTAAAAGTGAAAACATCATCAGCTTTTCTTAAGCTTTACTGATAATATTCTGTCCCTGTTGTTATAGTCTTTTTCAATTACTATATCACAGGATTTGAATTTGTTTTTTGAAGAATAACTTTTAACAAGATCTTTGAGGCCGGATGCTGTATGAGGATCTGTTTCAAAAAGCATGCAGCTGTTTTGCTCCCGCAAAAAGGGAAAAGCCATCTCAAGTATTCTTTCATAAATTTCAAGACCGCTATCACCCGCAAGAAGGGCCCCTTCCGGCTCAAAAAGCCTGACTTCGTCTGGAAGATGTGCATAATCTTTGACGCAAATATATGGAGGGTTTGAAACTAAAATATTTATTTTACCTTTGTATGCAGTGATGAAATCTTGGGAATTTCCGGGGACTATATCTGCATTTATAAAATCCAGGTTTTCATATTTTTGTCTATCAAGTATTTTTTCCGCATTGTTTTTTGCAATTTCTAGCGCACTGCTGCTGCATTCAGTTGCAATTATTTTCCAGGTTATATTTTGTACGGAAATGCCGCCCCCTATATTTCTTTTTAAATATTCGTCTATTTCCTGTGCAATGCTTATGGCAATTGCGCCGCTTCCAGTCCCTATCTCCAGTATATTTATATTTATTTTATCTTCTTTTTGAGGCGTTGAAAGCACGGCATCTTTTAAAGCCATAAGGGCCTTATCCACAAGAAGCTCTGTCTCAGGTCTTGGGATTAAAACATTTCCGTCTACAAAAAGTTTTGTGTTCCTGAAATATGCTTCATTGAGAATATACTGTATGGGCGCATGCTCTAGGCGCTTAAGAATATAGCCTTTAAAAACTGAAAGTTCTTCGTCTTTTACAATACGGTTAAAATTGAGGTAAAGCTGCATTCTTGTAAATTTCAATACTGCGCATAGAAGAAGTTCTGCAGACAGCCTTGGCTGAGGGATATCTTTTTTTTCAAAATAGTCAACCGACCAGTCAAGAAGCTTTTTTATATCCCATATCTGCTTTTTTTGCTGCAAATAATCAAGGCTCCTAAATATTCAGTTTCTCCAGTTTCTTTTCTTCATCGGCAACCCTTAATGCCTCAATAAGCTCAGATATATCGCCCTGCAGTATCTCGTCAAGCTTATATAGGGTAAGGTTTATCCTGTGGTCCGTAACTCTTCCCTGGGGATAATTATAAGTCCTTATGCGCTCACTTCTGTCACCGGTGCCGATCTGGGAGCGCCTGTTTTTTACCTGTTCGTCAAGCTGCTTCTGTTCCTCTGCTTCAAGAAGTCTTGCCCTTAGTATTTTCATGGCTTTTTCCTTATTCTGAAGCTGGCTTTTCTCATCCTGGCAAGATATTACTATACCCGTAGGCAAATGTGTTATCCTGACTGCGGAATCGGTGGTGTTTACTGATTGCCCACCCGGACCGCTGGAGCGGAAAACATCAATTTTTAAGTCTTTCTGTTCTATTGTTACATCCACGTCCTCAGCCTCCGGCAGAACCGCTACAGTCACTGTTGAGGTATGTATCCTTCCGCTTGATTCAGTAACTGGTATTCTCTGCACTCTGTGCACACCTGATTCATATTTCATATCCGAGTAAACGCTCTTGCCGTTTACTTCAAATATTATTTCTTTAAAGCCGCCTATTCCAAGAGGATTTGAGCTGAGCACGCTGTGGTTCCATCTTTTATTTTCAGCATATCTTGTGTACATCCTGTAAAGGACCTCTGCAAAGAGCGCTGCCTCGTCCCCGCCTGCGCCGGCTCTTATTTCTATTATGACATTTTTTGTGTCATGAGGGTCTTTGGGGGTTAAAAAGAGTTTCAGCTGTTTTTCATAATTTTCAATTTCCTGCCTGTTTTTTGCAAGTTCTTCAGAAAGATACTCTTTCATCTCCTCATCTTTTTCAGACCTGGACATTTCTTTTATATCCTCAGCTGAAGATATTAGCTCCCTGTATTTTTTGGCAGCCATCACTATTGCTTCAAGATCTGATATTTTCCTGCCGTATTGCTTTATTTTTTCAGGATCATTTGCAACATCAGAGCTTGCAAGCCTTTCAACAAGCCTGTTGTAGGTATCTTCATAACTTTTTACTTTTTCAAGTATATCGACCATGATTGTTTATTATTTTAAAGATTTTAAAAAACTTCTTTTTGAATATTAAATTGCAAAAGCATTTATATTTTATGCATTTATTGCAACATCATCCGGCCTGGAGATTATTTTCTCTTCCACTTCATCATTTGCTTCGCTTTTTTCTGCTTCCAGTATTTTTTGCAGTGAAGCAACTGCCACTTCAAGCTGGTCATCCGAAGGTTCGCGTGTTGTTATTTTCTGAAGAAGCAGCCCGGGGTAAAAAATAATATTGACTGCCCTGTTTTTACTGAATTTACCTGCAAACCTGATAAGTTCATAAGATATCCCGGCAATTACAGGGATTAAAACCACCCTTAATATTATTTTCAAATAAAGCGGAGGCTTTCCGATAAGGGCGCCGAGAAGGGCAAACACAATAAGCGCAACTATCATTACAATAAGGAGAAAACTGGTGCCGCATCTTAAGTGAAGCCTTGAGTATTTTCTTATATTTTCAGGTATGAGTTCTTCGCCATATTCATATGCCTGTATTGTTTTGTGCTCTGCCCCATGATACTGGAAAAGCCTTTTTATGTCTTTCATAAAAGAAACCATAGCTATATATCCCAGTAAAAACGCTATCCTTATGAGGCCTTCAAGCAGGTTATAAAGAATAGGGTTAGGCACAAGGTTTGAAAAGGACCTTCCAACAACAGTCGGCAATATAAAAAAGACCCCCACGCTAAAAATAAGGGCTATGGCAACAGATATGCCCATCTGTTTTTTGGACATCTGCACCTCTTCCCCGGTAGCTTCGTTTACAGAATAACTGAGAGCCTTAAAACCAAGTGAAAGATTTTCCCCCAGTGCGATTACCCCCCTTATAAAAGGGAATCCAAGTATTTTTTTCCTGTTCATTATGGATATCTCTTTAAAGACATCCGTAGCAATTGTATTATCAGGCCTTCTTACGGCAATGGACCAGAAACGCCTGCTCCGCATCATCACGCCTTCAAGCACTGCCTGACCACCGACATTTAATTTTGAATCACTTTTAAGCATCGAAATCACTTGCCTTGGGAGGAACCTCGCATTTGAATTTACCCTCGGGGCATGGGCCCCTCAAACAGTTTGGCCCCGCATTTTCAAAAATAACAGGGCTGATCTTTTTAACAAGCTTAAGCATTAAAATAGCAAGCTGCCTTATTTCCCACTGTGCCCTGTTACAGCATCTAACTGTAAAGAAATGCAGAAGTTCCCTGCCGTTCATGGTTATAATTATCTTGGTCTCTGAAGCTGCAGGAAGTATGTATCTTGCATCTTCCACCTCAACGCCTGCATCAAGCATTTCCTCATAAAATGCATGTATTTTTTCAATCATTTCAGCAAACTTATCAGAAACTTTATTATTATTGCTTACGGCAGGCGGAGTTATATACTGGAAATTTTCATGAAATTTTACATAACGCTGGGACTGCTGATTATATGATGCAAGCCTGTGCCTGACAAGCTGATGGGTCAGCGACCTTGAGACTCCCTCTGCGGCAAAAGTAAAGACCACATGTTCGGTTGTGCTTAAATGCCCGCTTTTTACAACAAATCTTACAAGTTTGACAACTTCTTCATTGTTAAGATTTTCAAAAAGTTTTTCTCCGCCAGCAGGAGAATAACAAAGCCTTGCAGCAACTGCAACCATTTTTTCCGGTTCAGGCGTATATTTTACTAAATTGACTTTCATTTTATTTTTTTACTTTTTTAAGCCTTTTCTGGAATCTGTCCACTCGTCCGCCGCTGTCAACCAGTTTTTGTTTTCCTGTATAGAATGGGTGGCAATTTGAACATATATCCACATGCAGCTCCTTTTTTACGGACCGGGTCTGGAAAGTATTGCCGCATGAGCATGTTACTGTACAATCAACATATGCAGGGTGTATATCTTTTTTCATTCTCTTTAACCTCACAGATAATAAAATTTAATTGAAAATGCAATATTTTAATTCTTTTCCAATATTTTTTAAAAATAAAGCAAACAACAAATAGGATATATTATCACAAGTGTATTTTTTAGTAAACAAATACACCAAATCCTTTTGAATGCATAAAGATAATGTGGCATGTATTGCACAGAAATCTATTTGCATGCTTTTAAAGGCAGATGAATTTACTGATTATACTGTCTTGGATTCAATGAAGATTTGTTGTTTTGAAGACTTGTCTTTATTACATTTAAAAAGTCCGAATTGGTCTTAGTTTTTCTCATATAATCAATAAGCTGTTCCAGGGCCACCTCAGGCTCTTTTTCATGTATTATCCTTCTTAATTTCCAGACCTGGCTTGCTTCTTCCTCTTCCATCAGCAGTTCTTCTTTACGGGTCCCAGAACGAAGAATGTCTATTGCGGGAAATATCCTCTTATCGGCAAGTTTTCTGTCAAGATTTATTTCCATATTGCCTGTTCCCTTAAATTCCTCAAAAATTACATCGTCCATTCGGCTGCCGGTGTCTATCAGGGCTGTTGCAAGTATTGTAAGGCTTCCTCCAAACTCAATGTTCCTGGCTGCTCCAAAAAACCTTTTAGGGGGAAAAAGTGCTGTCGAGTCAACGCCACCGGACAAAACTCTTCCGCTTGCAGGTATTGAAAGATTGTATGCTCTTGCAAGCCTTGTAATGCTGTCAAGAAGTATCAGCACGTCTTTTCCATGCTCCACAAGCCTTTTTGCCCTCTGAAGCACCAGCTCAGAAACCTGGACATGATTTTCTGATGGCTGGTCAAAAGTCGAGCTTATGACCTCGCCTTTGACTGAGCGCTCCATATCTGTTACTTCCTCAGGTCTTTCATCAACAAGCAGCACCATTATATAGACCTCAGGATTATTTGTGGCAACACTGTTTGCAATATCTTTAAGTATTGTAGTTTTTCCTGCTTTAGGAGGCGATACTATAAGCCCTCTCTGGCCTTTACCTATAGGCGCAATAAGATCTATTATCCTTGCAGTAAGATTGCTATGAGTTGTTTCAAGCCACAGCCTTTCAAGAGGATAAATCGGCGTTAGCGACTCAAACGGCTTCCTTTTTCTTATTGCTTCAGGGTCTGAGTCATTTACCTTCTCTATTCTCAAAAGCGCATTATATTTTTCATTATCTTTAGGAGGCCTGACTACTCCATATACTTCATCGCCCTGTCTTAAGTGAAACCTTCTTATCTGGGACTGTGAAACATATATATCATTGGGTCCCTGAAGATATCCGTTTGTCCTTAAAAATCCGTAGCCCTCTGCAAGTATATCAAGTATGCCCTTCATTTTTTCTTCATAGACTTCAACTTCAGCTTCGATTTTCTTTTCAAGCTCAGCCTGCTCAGACTTTATTTTTTCTGGCCTTGCTTCTGTTTTATCTTCAGCCTGTTTTTCCTCAAGCACAGCTGCCCCAGAAATGCTGGCAGCCTCTGCAGCGGGTTCTATTTGCGGCTCTTCAGCGGCAAAAGCCCCTGTAGCGCCAGTCTGCAAGCCGGGGGATTTTCCTGTCTCTTCGGCAGGCTGTTCTTTTTCCCGGTGGCCCTGTTTAATATGCTCAGATATTATTTCTATGAGGGCATCCTTTTTTAATGTGGATATTCCCGAAATCTTTAAATTTTTTGCCAATTCCTTAAGCTCAGAAACGACCATCTTTCCAAGATCATCCCTGCTTAAGCTTTTTATTTCTTCCAGCAATTTATACTGCTCCTTTCAAATAACCCTGTGCTGTTTTTTTTAGGGGTTATTTAAGTGT
>JAFGMJ010000117.1 GCA_016927635.1 Actinomycetota bacterium | reverse complement strand
AGCAAAGAAGAACTGGTTTGCCCAAAATGCAAAAGTGAAGATATAGAGAAAAATTATTCCAGTTTCGGATTTAATATAACCAATAAAACCAGGCCGGGCTGCTCTAGCGGAAACTGCTGCTCCTGTGGTTAAGGCTACCCGCTAAATTTAAAAAAAGTTTAATAATAAAAATATGGCCAATTAAATGGCCATATTTTTATTATTAAATCAATTCATCTGCCCAATGTGGTAAGACATTAAAAAAATCATTATAATAATGCACAAATATCATAAATAAGGGTGGTCATATTAAATGAGGTTTGCTGATTATAAATGCAGGGATTGCGGCATTATTGATGAATATGTGATTTCTTCCGGCAGTGAAAATCTTATTAATTGCAGCAGCTGCGGCAGCAGCAATACTGTAAGGGTTTTTTCTCCTGTCAGCTTTAAAGCTTCTTTTAGCGCCGGAGACAGCCAAAGCCATGCCTCGTATTCAAAAAGTTGTGCCGGAAGATCATGCAGCACATGCTCAGGATGCAGCTAAAAAAATAAAATGTTTTTAAAGACCTTACATCTGAAAAATTTCAGGAACTATAAAGAAATAAAACTTGATTTTGATAAAAATACAATACTTTTAATCGGTGATAACGGACTGGGCAAGACAAATCTTCTTGAGGCCATACATTATGTTTCTAGCGGGAAATCCCACAGGACATCCTCCCAGGACGATATGATAAAATGGGGAAGTGGTTATGGCCTCATAAGAGCCTTTGTTGCTTCAAAGAAGAATGATAATTTCGGCTTTTCTTCAAATGAGTATGATTCAAATCTAATAGAGATTGAGCTTGACCCCGGCGGCAGGATAAAAATAAGGGTAAACAGGGCCATATGCAAAAAAAAATCTGAGTTTATATCAATTCTGCCAACGGTTATTTTTTCTCCTGATGACCTTTCAATTATAAAAGGCAGCCCTTCTCTAAGAAGAATATGGCTCGATGATATACTTGAAAAAATATACCCGGATTATTACCCCCTGCTGCTTAAATACCAGAAAATACTAAACCAGAGAAACAGCCTGTTAAAAAGCTTAAGCAATGAAAAAAAGCAGCCGGTAAGCTCCACAATGCAGGCCTGGGATGAAAACCTTGTAAAATACGGCACTGAGATAATATTTAAAAGAACTTGCCTGTTTGAGGATATAAAGAGACATTTTCCTTGTTTTTTTAACAGTTTTTTTGAAAATTTAAAATCAGGCCTTTTCTATGTTTTCAGCTGGGAAAGAAAAACAGGCCAATATTTACCTTTGGCCAATTCAGATAATTTTCAAAAAAAGGCAATGGAGAACGTCAGCGCTGCGGCAAGCAATGGCAGAGAATACCTTTGCTTTAATAATAAAGAGAGCAGCAAAATATCATATATGGATAAAAACGAGATATCTGAAGTTTTTAAAGAAAAATTAAAAGAGAATTTTGCCAGGGAACTTGCTTTTAAAAATACTCTTACCGGGCCACACCGCGACGATTTGACAATCATGTTAAATGATAAAACATTTAAGTCATTTGGTTCCCAGGGCCAGCAGAGAGTGGCCGCCGTGTGCCTGAAATTCTGTGAGCTTGAGATATTGCGGGAAAAACTGCAAAGGGACCCCGTGCTTCTGCTTGACGATGTGCTTTCCGAACTTGACAGGGAGCGGGAAAACAGGGTACTAAACATCATCGGAAACAGGTTCCAGACATTTATTACCACCAGCAATCAAAATTATGCCAATGATGTGCAGGGAATACAAAATGAAAAAATACAGAGATTTGTCGTCAGGGATAATAAAGTTTTGGATTTAAATAATATTGACGGTATTTTTGAAAATAAAGGTTAAATTCTGTCAAATCTACTTAAAATATATCTTTTTAATAATATTACCCGCCGGTTAGAATATCGGCGGGTATGGCGGGTATCAGCAATTTAAGATAAGTCGTTTTTTAAAACCAGGGCTTTTCTATCTCATCATAAATTCTTATTCACAGAATATCTTCACTGTTTCTTTGCCTTCCACATTAACAGAGAGGTCGTTTATCTGCTGCAGCAGTTCTTCAAGGTCTTCAGGTTTTAATTTTGTAAAATCAGCCACAATGCCTTTTTCCTGCAGCGCCTCGTTTACCTTATGCTGGGCATCCTTTGGTATAAAGGACGCAAGCTTAAGCCCGGCACGTATAAGTTTTACAGGCACTCTGATGTTAACTCTTTCTTGTTTTTCGCTGTTCTCTCCAGGCTCGACTAAAATCCTTAAATATTTCGGAAATGATGCTGAGGCAGATTTGGCCTGGTCCTCATCTGTGCTGCCCGTACCCTCAATGGCTGAAATCAGCCTGTCTGCTTCATCTGCATTTATTTTTCCCTCTGAAAGTAATTCAAGTATTTTTTTTCTTTCTTCATTCATTTCATTACCTTTCTATAGATTTTTAATTTTGTGATTTTACTTAAGCTTTATGTAAACCCCTTCATTTTTTGATTCTACTTCAATTCGCAACCCTGAAAGGTTTACTATTACTGAAAATACTGCAAAATACGCCTCGATTATTATACGGCCTGTCCCTTTGCGCCATGCACACAAGGCAGCCAGAAATACAAATGGCGCAGCAAGTATAAGCAAAGAAAATATTATCAGCCATATAATAAATAATGGCAGCCACAGGCCAAACAGCCTGCCATCTTTATCCCTGACCCGCAACCTTAAAAAAAGCGGCATCATCTTCTGCCCCCGATCTTTTTAATTGCTTCATCAACGGAAATCTCTCCTTTTTCAAGCGCTTTTAGAACTTCGTTTTTTGATGCAGGAGGGTTTATTTCTACAAATTCAAGTTTTTCTGATATTTTGACCAGCCTGCTCTTTACAGTAGGGTAACTTATGCCAAAAAGCTCTTCCATATCTTTTATTGAACCCTGGCAGCGAACAAAAGCGGTTACAAAAATCTGGTCCTCGATTGTAAGCTGCGCAAGAGGCGGAAGGTCAAAATCTCCTTCAATGCTTATGCCGCTTTGTTTTATCCTGACCTTTTCAATACTTAAGGCTCTGCCCTCTGTCAGTTCTGTAAGTTCTTTCCAGTCATGATTCATAACCAATCTCCTTCTGTAAAGT
>JAFGMJ010000116.1 GCA_016927635.1 Actinomycetota bacterium | reverse complement strand
TTTTATTTATTGAATAATACAAAAAGACAAGGAGAATAAAATGACTGAAAAACTACAAATATATAAATGTGAAGTCTGCGGAAATATAGTTGAGATGCTTCACGGCGGCAAAGGTGATCTTGTATGCTGCAATGAGCCGATGAAACTTTATAAAGAAAATACAGTGGATGCTGCTGTTGAGAAGCATGTCCCTGTTGTAAATTCAACTGAATCAGGCATGGATGTCATGGTTGGAAGCGTAAAGCATCCAATGGAAGAAAGCCATTTTATAGAATGGATTGAAGTCATAAAAGACGGCCGTTCCTGCAGGCAATTTCTTAAGCCAGGGCAAGACCCTGCCGCATCTTTTTGTATAAAAGACAGCGGTTCTGTTATTGTCAGGGAGTACTGTAATCTGCACGGCCTCTGGAAAAGATAAGATTAATTCCAGTACAGGTTTCTGGTAAAAATATTAATGTCAATGTTAATGCAAAAATTTGCTATTTTTGTACAGGTGGTTAAATGGAAAAAACAATAAAAATAAAGGAAAACGTATTTTATGTCGGCGTTAACGATCCTCAAAGAAGATTATTTGATGAACTCATACCCCTGCCGGACGGGACGACTTATAACGCATACATAGTAAAAGGAAGCAAAAAAACAGCTCTGATTGATACGGCGGATCCGCCAAAAAGCGATGTGCTGCTTTCAAACCTTAAAAATGCCGGAGTTGCAAAAATCGATTACATCATTTCCCATCATGGCGAGCAGGACCATTCGGGCAGCATACCTGTCCTGCTGTCTCTGTATCCCGATTCCAGGGTGCTCACAAATGACAAGTGCAAGGCAGAGCTAATAGATATGCTTTGCATTGATGAAGACAGGGTCACAGTTATAAAGGACGGAGAAGAAGTATCTCTTGGTGATAAAACTTTAAGGTTTATTTTTACGCCATGGGTGCACTGGCCTGAGACTTTCATTACATACCTGCCTGAAGATAAAATACTGTTTACCTGTGACTTTTTGGGTTCGCATTTTGCATTTGATGCAGGCAAGGGTCTTTTTGTTGAAAATAATGAAGATATATACCTGCCTGCAAAAAGATATTATGCTGAAATAATGAGCCCTTTTAGAACTGTAATAAGAAAGAATCTGGGAAAAATAAAGGATATTGAAGTTGACATACTTGCGCCAAGCCATGGCCCACTTTACAGGGGCAAAGATTTTATTGAAAGCTGCTACAATGACTGGTCATCAGATGCAGTTAAAAATAAGTTGCTGCTTGCATATGTATCCATGCACGGAAGTACAGGCGCAATTGCGCGCTATTTCATAGAAGCTCTAAAAAAGCGAGGTATAGAGGTGGCAGCTTTTGACCTTGCTGACGCAGACGTTGGAGAGCTTGCTATGGAGCTTATAGAGTCTGCCACTGCTGTCATAGGTTCGCCTACAGTTCTTGCCGGACCCCATCCAAAAGCTGTTTATGCAGCATATCTTGTTAAAGCTTTAAGGCCTAAAACAAGATATTTATCAGTAATAGGCTCATACAGCTGGGGAGGAAAGATGGTTGAGCAGCTTGTTGAAATGCTTGGCACTGTAGGGGCTGAAATAATTGAGCCTGTTATGGTAAAAGGATATCCAGTACAGGAAGATTTTTCTGCTCTTGATGACTTGGCCGAAAAAATCAAATTAAAACATCAAAATCTGGGGCTTCTTTGACGGCATATAATATAGATAAAAAGACACTGGATGATTTGTATTATAAATACAATAAAAGAGAATTTGTACATCCGGACCCGCTTGAATTTCTATATGATTATAAAAGCAGCAGCGAAAGGGAAGTAGTTGGCATAATAGCTGCAAGCATTGCTTACGGACAGGTCAGGCAGATATTAAAAAGTGTATCTTTTATACTTCAGCGGCTTGGCTCCAAACCATCAGAATTCTTAAAATCTGCTGACAGCTCTTTACTTCAAAATACTTTCAAAGACTTCAAGCACAGGTTCACAACCGGGGCTGAGCTGTCATTATTTCTTGAAAATGTGGGCAGGGTTTTAAAAAAATACGGCTCACTTAATGAATGTTTTTTGTGGGGCTTTAAAAAAGAAAAAGAAATTCTTCCGGCCATAATGCATTTTGCAAAAGAGCTAAGGCAGGGGGAATGCGAATGCTATAACAGCCTGGTTCCCATGCCGGCGGGAAAATGCGCTTATAAAAGAATAAATCTTTACCTTCGATGGATGATAAGAAAAGATAATGTAGACCCCGGCTGCTGGAATAATATCCCCGCAAAACATCTTATAGTCCCTCTTGACATACATATGCACAGGGTATCCTCCCTGTACGGTTTTACAGAAAGGAAGCAGGCTGATTTTAACACTGCACTGCAGATAACAGAAGCTTTTAAAAAATTTGATCCTGAGGACCCTGTCAAATATGATTTTGCCCTTACAAGGGCAGGAATACTTTCTGCCAGATGCAACCAGGGTATTTAGCGCGATTAAAAGTAAAAATTAATGATTTTTTGAGTTACAAATGATATAAATTAATGTAAAATCTTAAACATTCAAATATTTATTTACTGGAGGTCTTAATGAAAAAAGCCATAAAAATACTGAAAGGTAAATGGAAATACCTGGCTGTAATTTTGACTATCATAATTCTTGTAGGTCTTATTTCCCCCTCATATATAAGCGCAGGAAATACCAGCCAGCTTCAGGCATTTGTGACAAGATTTTACCAGCTTTGCCTTGAGCG
>JAFGMJ010000115.1 GCA_016927635.1 Actinomycetota bacterium | reverse complement strand
ATAAATTAACCTGACTCAATTGGATTGCCTGATAATTAGAGACTGCTTTTATAATCAGAAAAATGTTTTTTTAATACAGTCTGTCACTGCAACAGACCCGAAAACAGGTGGATAATATCCGGGCAGTTATTTATTTTTAACAGGTTTGAAGCCAAACTGTATGTCGATGATTTGCCAGACAGTAGCTTCGCACCGGTAGAAAGAGGACACAGATTGAATTTTAAAAAACTTCATGTATTATAACCTTTTAAAAAGTTTTTATAATCCTTAATTTAGAAAATAATCAAAATATTTGAAATAAAAAAATGGCTGTAATGCCCGAACTTAAAGACAAAAAAATAAAAATAGTCTCCTGGAATGTAAATGGGCTCAGGGCGATAGGCAAAAAGGGATTTAAGGATTTTGTAAGCACGGGCGGTTTTGATATAGTGTGCCTTCAGGAAACAAAGGTGCAAAATGAAAAAATCCCTGCTGAACTTAAGTCAATCGGGGGATATGATTCTTATTTTTCACATGCAAAAAGGCCCGGCTACAGCGGTGTGGCAATATATTCAAAAATAAAGCCATTTGATGCAGGCTATGGTTTTGGGATTGAGCGTTTTGATGATGAAGGCAGGGTCGCCTGGCTTGATTTTAATGATTTTATACTTTTTAACACTTATATGCCAAACGGGGGCAGGGATAAAAAAAGGCTTGATTACAAGCTGGATTTTTATTATGAATTTTTAAAATATTTAAAAATCCTTATAAAAAAAGGAAAAAATATAATTATTACCGGAGATATTAATACGGCTCACAGGCCCATAGACCTGGCAAGGCCGAAACAAAACGCCAATAACACGGGCTTTTTGCCGCAGGAAAGGGCATGGATAGACAGGCTTCTTGATGCAGGGTTTTTGGATACATTCCGTATATTTAATGACCAGCCTGGAAACTATACATGGTGGGACTACAAGACAGCTTCCCGAAATAGAAATGTGGGCTGGAGGATTGATTATTTTTTCGCCACCAGGCCCTTAAGCCAAAAAATTGCAGGCTCTTCGATACTTTCAGATATTATGGGCTCAGATCACTGCCCTATTTTACTTGAAATATACAGTGGCAAGCTCAAGCCTGGTACTGAAATTTAAAAACTTTCGTACAAATAAATATACTTGCTTTCCTATGCGGTTAAATATTGCTGTTTATTTTTAAAAAGAATTTTGTGTGTAATTTCATTGATTATTGCCTTTATTTATTGTTATTATTAAATAATATAACAATGACATTAAATGCGATATCATTGTTTAAAATATAACAACTTAATAAAGATTTTAAGGCAGGTAAAAATGAAAATATTGTTAACAGGCGCTTTCGGCAATATTGGCACAAGCACCCTGAATAATTTTATATCCAAAGGCAGCTCTGATATAAAACTGAGCTGTTTTGATATAAAAAATGAATTAAATGAAAAAAAAGCTTCAGTACTTCCGGAAAATATCAGCATATTCTGGGGCGATTTGAGAAATACCGCTGATGTGGATAAAGCAGTCAATGGCCAGGATGCAGTAATACACCTGGCATTTATAATACCGCCCCTTTCAGAGTCCAAACCTGATTTTGCAAAAGAAATAAATATTACGGGAACAAAAAATATAATTGAAGCAATAAAAAAACAAAACAGGGACATAAAAATGATATTTGCCTCTTCAGTGTCAGTTTTCGGCCCGGCCGGACCAGGTAAAGAACCGCCAAGGAAAGCAAGCGATGAAGTTATTGCATCAGATAATTATACGGCAAATAAGATAGAATGCGAAAATATGCTTAAAAGCTCCGGTATAAAATGGATAATCACAAGATTCGGTTCTGTTCCTCCTCTTGCCATCTCCGGGGATTTCAACCCAATGCTGTTTGAGATTTCCCTGGATTCGCGAGTCGAATTTGTGCATACAATGGACGTTGGGCTCGCTTTAGCAAATGCCGCTTTCTGCGATGAATGTGTAAATAAAATATTGCTTATAGGCGGGGGTAAAAAATGCCAGATTTACCAGAGTGAATTTATATCCAAATTCCTCGAGGCAACTGGAATAGGAATGCTTCCTGAAAGCGCATTTTCAAAAAAACCATACTATACTGACTGGATGGATACCGGTGAGAGCCAGGCGCTTCTCAAGTACCAGAGATATACCTTTGACGATTATATAGAGGAATTTAAAAAACTTGTTGGTTTCAAAAGATATTTCATAAAACTTTTAAGCCCTTTAATAAAAAAATCCCTGCTTGCCAAATCACCATACTACAAAAAATAAAAGAAGGCATGATATATAACAGGCTGCAGGCTGTATTAAGGGCTGCTTTCACTGCCAGGCTGTGCAATGATTTTTTCACCGCTTTTGGCAGACCTCAGTTTTTCTATGACACCTTCAGCTGCAAAGCTTCCCACAACAGTTACAGGGCTTGCTGCTTTGGGTTTTTTGCCCTGGCTTGCAGGAGTGGGGCCAAAAAAAATACACAGGGCGCTTCCGGGCGGCCAGAAAGCAACCGTACCGATTTCGACTTCTTCAATACCATTTTCAATTTCTGCATGAAGAGGGATTGAAAAGTATATTTCATCACCCCACCTGCTCGCACTGGAGCTGAGGGGAAGTACTTCAATTAATTTTTTTGCAGTCTCAGTTTCATTTAACTGCACCGTAATCTCAAATGATTTGGCCGATATAATTATTGTTTTTACAGGATTTTTATAATTTATATTCTTAATTTCTTTTTCCTTCATGGTTTTGCCCCTATTTAAAATATATTATCTTTTTTTTAGATTCTAATTATATTTCTGCTAAATATTTAAAAAGCGCCAGAAGAGCTGTGCAAAAACTATTTTGGACAAGATTTTTAAAATTATTTAACTTGTTTATTTTATAAAACATATTATTTAAATTTTTCTAAAAAATGCAAAAGCTTTAAAATTTATTAAATATCTGCAAAAATAATAATCAAATATTATAAAAGGTCCAGTTTACATGTACTCCAGTTTCTCAACCCGTCAAAAAGAAAGAAGCATAAATGTCATGGAAATAAAAGTAGGCAAATCAAAACTCTCAATTATAAAAGGGGATATTACAGAACAGAAAACAGATGCGATAGTCAATGCTGCAAACCAGCAGCTGGCTCCGGGAGGAGGAGTTGCCGGGGCAATACACAGAGCCGCAGGTCCCGCTCTCTGGGAAGAGTGCAAACGTCTTGGCGGCTGCAAAACGGGCCAGGCACAGATTACAAAAGGATACAGCCTTTATGCCAGGTTTGTAATTCATACTGTCGGGCCGGTATTCAATAATACAGAGAAAAATAAAACTGATCTTGCAGACAGCTACAGAAACAGTCTTGAGATTGCAAAAAATCATGGCATTAAAAGCATATCATTTCCTTCAATAAGCACAGGGATTTTCGGATATCCTGTAGGTCAGGCTGCCGAAATTGCAATCAGCACAATTACAAAATTTTTAAAGCAGAACCAGGAAATAGAGCTTGTGCAGATTGTGCTTTTTGATGACAGTTCTTATAACATTTTTGCGCTTGAAGCTGAAAAATATCAATAATATAAAATTATTGCCGCAATCACTGTAACCTGCTGAGTAATTATCAATTGTCTTTTATCTTTTTGAAGACATATATTGCCCAGCCTACAGTGTCCCTGCCGTAGTAAAGATATTCCTTTTTTGCTTTATCTATTTTCTCCATCAGTTCGGCATTATCAGCATCACATGGATTTTTTTCTATATAATCATAAGCTGCACACCACTGCAGGGTCTCATAATGGTCCCAGTCATCAGTGCTGCTTGTCATTGCATACAGGCAGGCAAGCCCTTCTTGTTCAGCCATTTCAACATTTCCAGAGTGGGAGTTAAACATTTCTTTTTCAAGCTCGCTTATCTCAAGGTATTTGCTGTCAGGTTCTTTTATCCAGTAAGGTTCTCCTGATATGATAATTCCCAGCGGCTTTGTATAATCCTTTAAAGCTTTCAGGGTATTTTTAAAACCGCCGAAAACAAAACTTGCGCCAAGGCACATGCTAATATCAAACTTTTCACTTCCGGCAGGCTTAAATAAAGCTCCGTCCATTTCAATTATTTCAATGTCAGCATCCGGTACTCTTTTATTTTTTTTATCCCTGCATTCTTTTATATAGTACGGAGATAAATCCACTGCTACTGCGGAAACATCGTACTGCTCAGCAAGCATAACTACGGGCTCACCTTTTCCGCAGGCTATATCCAGCACCCTGGTTTTAGGCTTTATATTTAAAATTGAAAACAAATCCTTTATTTTCTGCCCGCTCATCGTATTACAGATTATATGCT
>JAFGMJ010000114.1 GCA_016927635.1 Actinomycetota bacterium | reverse complement strand
TATATTATACAAGGATACTCCAATGATACTTACTTTTATAGAAAAAATAGAGAGGACTTCTGACTGTTTTTCATTCTTTTTCCAACCGCCTAAAAAGCTTGAATGGATTGCGGGGCAGTATATGCAGTTTACTCTTGCGCATGATGAACCGGATGATAGAGGCGTATCCAGGTTTTTTACAATATCGAGTGCGCCGCATGAAGAAATAATAATGATTACGACAAGGTTTGCAGGCCACACTAGCAGTACATTTAAAAAAGCTCTTATGTCTCTTGAAAGAGGCCAGAATATATCTGCTTTTGAGCCCCAGGGGGAGTTTGTTTTAAATGATAAAGACAAAAATTACATATTTGTCGCAGGCGGAATAGGCATAACGCCTTTCAGGTCTATTCTTGCGGACCTGGAGTATAAAAAAATGTCAGGCAAAGTGCAGATACAGCTTTTATACAGCAACAGGGACAATGAAATTGTCTTTAAGGATGAGATTGACAACCTTGCTGTGTCTTATAATTCTTTTAAAGTCAGATACATAATATATCCTGAAATATGTGACATCGGGCTTATCAGGGTTGCGGTGCCTTTTTACAGGGAAAAAACCTACTATATTTCCGGACCTCCGGGCCTTGTCAAATCTGTTGAAGAACAGCTCCTGGCTGACGGTATCAGGCAGGAAGAAATAATGCTTGATTATTTCCCGGGATACTGAAAATAATTCTTTTTAAAACGGTTTAATAATAGGCCAAACTGCCATATGATATTGAATTTACTGGCGGGGCAAGTAAGATTTGCCGCAAGCTAAAAAGATGGTCCGTTTTTTTAAGCCCTGTCAGCCTTTACCAGGAATTTAGCGATGTATACAAATTTAACCGAATTTATTAAAAAAGGGCTTACTGATAGTAAAATTTCGCAAAAAAGATTTTTTCTTCAAAGGGACAATTACCGCCTCAGGAAATACACTTTTTCAGATATTTACAGATATTCACTTTCCTTTGCGTGTTTTTTGAAAGATTACGGCATAGGCCAGGGTGAAAAAGTGATTTTAAAAGGCCCGAACTGCCCTGAATGGGTCATTGCTTTTCTGGGCATAATATTGAGAGGTGCGGTTGCTGTCCCGCTTGATGCAAAATCAGACTCTGATTTTGATATTAAAATAGCCGTTAAAGCAGAAGCACGCGCTGTTGTTTCAGACTTTTTGCAAAACAGCCATCATTTTGATGTTTTAAAACTGGTTAATATACCCCTAAGCGGTTTAAAAGAATTGCTTGAAGATAAATTAACAAAAGATGAAAGCTTTCTTCCTGAAATAAAACCTGAAGACCTTATAGAGATTGTTTTTACCTCCGGAACGAAAGCGGAGCCCAAGGGGGTTAAAATATCTGCAAAAAATATCGGGGCAAACCTGGGCTCGATAATACCAGTAATGCAGCGATACGGCAGGTTTTTTAAAATAATGATACATCCTAAAATACTCTCGGTTGTTCCGCTAAGTCATCTGTATGGGCAGCTCATTGGTATTTACACCCCAATTATGATTAATTCTTCAGTTATATTTATGCAGGGCATAAACCCGCAGCGCATACTAAAAGTCATCAGGGAGGAAAAGATATGGATACTTGCAACACTTCCAAAACTTCTTGAACTTTTAAAAGAGCATATTATTGAAAAACTGGGCCTGGATAATAAAGATTTCAGGCAGCTTTTTGAAAGGATGAAAAAATTTAAATGGCAGTTAAGGCTTTTAAGATTTGGCTGGCTGCATATAAAGCTGGGTATAAGGCTTGTCGCTTTTATGGTTGGGGGAGCAGTGCTTGAGCCCTCAGTGGATGAATTTTTCAGATGCATTGCATACTCTATTTTCCAGGGATACGGGCTTACTGAGACAGCGCCCATTATAACTTTATCAGACCCCATTGCAGGCATAGCGGGTTCAGTGGGCAGGGTACTTAACGGCCAGGAGTTTAAGATAGTAGATGGCGAAATTTATGTCAAAGGGGAAAATGTCAGCCAGGGCTACTATAAAGATGATATAAGCACACAAAAGTCATTTGAGGGCGGATGGTTTAAAACAGGGGACCTGGCAGAAATGGATAAATCAGGCAATGTGTTTTTCAGGGGCAGAAAAGATGATGTTATCGTCCGCTCAGACGGCATAAATATTTATCCCTCAGATATTGAAGCTGCAATAAAAGAGTATCAGGAAGTCAAGGATTGCGCAGTTGTAGGCGTAAAAGCAGGCGGACAGGACAGGATATATGCCTTCATAGCATTAAAAAACGGAGCAGGGACTTATTTAGCTGAAATAATAAAAGCTGTAAATAAAAAGCTCAGTGTTTACCAGAAAATAGACGGCTTTTTTTTAATCCAAAACGAGGATTTTCCCAGGACTTCAACAATGAAAATAAAAAAAGGCCCGCTTCTTGAATTTTTAAAAAATAAATTTAATGAAGATGCAATGCAAGGCACTTCTTCAGAAAAAACAGAAGATAAAAAATCTCTGGCATATAAAATTAATGATTTAGGTAAAGGCTTATTTTTAGAAATAAATTCTTTTTATTCTGAAAATAAAAAAATACTTGACTTAAAAGAGATTATACGGAGCATAGGCAAAACAGCAGGAAGGACATTAAAGATATCAGACAGGCTTGAAGATGATGCCGGACTGGATTCAATAAATATCATACAGCTTTCCTCAGCCATAGAGGAAAGGTTTAATGTCAGAATTGACGATTCTTTAATAAACAGCCAGACAAAAATAGCCGATATAGAAAAAATGCTGAGCCAGCCTCAGGCCACGGAAAGGCAAATTCCTTTTTACGGATTTGCATTCTGGTTACCGGTAAAGATATTCAGGACAATTTTCCAGTTTATCCTTTATCCCTTTATTTCAATGCTGTATATATTAAAAGTAAGGGGTTTAGAAAATCTTAAGGACATAAAAGAACCCGTTGTGTTTGCCTCAAACCATACAAGCAACCTTGATGCCTTTGTAATACTTTACAGCTTGCCTTTGCATCTGCGTTTTAACATGGCTGCAGTTATGTCAATTGAGCATCATTTCCGGCATTTCTTTTACAAAAAAGGCAGTTTATTTAAAAGAATAATAGAAGCTATAGGTTTTTACCTTCTGGTCAACCTGGCAATAGGTGCGCTCCCACTTTCGAGAACGCATGGATTCAGGCAGTCGCTCGAAAATATCGGCAGGTTACTTGACAGAGGCAATCACATACTGATATTTCCTGAGGGGGGAGTAACTTCAGACGGAACTATAAAAAATTTTGAAAACGGCATAGGGATTATCGCATCGGACATGTATGCCAGAATAGTACCGGTTAAAATAGCAGGCCTTTATGGTATCTTAAAAAACGGCATTATACCATGGGGGCATCTGCCAAAATGGCCCAGGGTAAATGTAACGTTTGCAGAACCGCAGC
>JAFGMJ010000113.1 GCA_016927635.1 Actinomycetota bacterium | reverse complement strand
TGCTACCAGCTTAGCCAGGCAAACAGTGAACATTCAAGGCACTGGTTTTTTAAAGGCAGGATGGTAATTGACGGTGAAATAATGACAAAAACCCTTATGCAGATTATAAAGTCAACTCTTGAAACTAATCCTTCAAACAGCATCATTGCATTCAAAGACAATTCAGGCGCCATCAAAGGTTATAGCATATATACTATTTATCCTGATTCTGACGCAGGCGGTTTTAGCTTTAAAAGCAGAAAACGCATCTATCATATAATATTTACTGCAGAAACCCATAACTTTCCAAGTGGTGTGGCCCCGTTTCCCGGCGCTGAAACCGGGACAGGCGGCAGGATAAGGGATGTTGAGGCAACAGGAAGGGGAGGGCTTGTTGTGGCAGGGACTGCCGGATATGCAACAGGAAATCTAAATATGCCAGGATATTATATACCAGGTGAAAATGACAGTCTTGTATACCCGGACAATCTTGCATCACCACTTAAAATAATGATTGAGGAAAGTAACGGCGCATCTGATTACGGTAATAAGTTCGGTGAGCCCCTGATACAGGGTTTTGCCAGGACTTTCGGGGCAGTGTTGGTGGACGGCCAGAGAAGAGAATGGATAAAACCAATAATGTTTACCGGTGGCGTGGGCCAGATAGATGATTCTCATATAAATAAAAGAAGCCCCGAAAATGAAATGCTGATAATACAGGTAGGAGGGCCTGCGTACCGCATAGGCATGGGCGGCGGAAGCGCCTCAAGTATGATACAGGGGGAAAACTTACAGGAGCTTGATTTTAATGCTGTACAGCGGGGCAATGCTGAAATGGAGCAGAAGCTTAACAGGGTTGTAAGGGCCTGCATCGAAATGGGTGATGAAAACCCTGTGCTTAGCATACATGACCAGGGCGCAGGCGGGCCGTGCAATGTACTTACCGAAATAGTCGATCCTGCGGGCGGCAGGATAAATATAAGACAAATCAATGTTGGAGACAAAACGATGTCTGTTGCAGAAATATGGGTCGCTGAGTACCAGGAGCGCAATGCATTCCTTATATATAAAAAAGACATTGAAATTTTTAAAAATATATGCAGCAGGGAAAAAGTAAATTGTGAAGTTTTGGGTAAAATAGCTGGTGACGGAAGAATAGTCGTGTATGACAGCATTGATTCTTCAAAACCGGTAGATCTTGAACTGGAAAAAATCCTTGGACATATGCCTGAAAAAAAATTCGAATTTGACAGGGCAGATAAGCAACTGAAAGAACTGCAAATACCCCCCAAACTTTCATTAAGAGAAGCTGTAATAAATGTATTTAAATTGCCTTCAGTGGGCTCAAAAGGTTTCCTTGTCAGAAAGGTTGACAGAAGTGTTACCGGTCTTATAGCACAGCAGCAATGCTGCGGCCCCCTGCATCTTCCCGTAAGCGATGTTTCTGTAATTGCACAGAGTCATTTTGGTGTTACAGGTGCTGCTGTCTCTATAGGGGAGCAGCCCTTGAAATTGCTTGTAAACGCCGCTGCAGGTGCAAGAATGGCGGTATGTGAATCCCTTACAAATCTTGTCTGGGCCAAAGTCAGCAGTTTATGCCATGTAAAATGTTCAGTTAATTGGATGTGGCCGGCCAAGCTGCCTGGTGAAGGCGCAGAGCTTTGGGATGCGGCAAATGCGCTGGCTGGCGTTATGAAAAAACTTTCAATAGCGGCAGATGGCGGAAAGGACAGCGTCTCAATGGCTGCCCAGGTTGAAAATAATGTAATCAAGTGCCCGCCGCAGGTGGTAGTTTCAGCATATGTAACTGTGCCTGATATAAATAAAGTTATCACACCGGATATTAAAAAACCCGGATGCAGCAGTCTTCTTTTAATTGATATAGCTGAAGGCAAAAGAAGACTTGGAGCCTCAGCATTTGCACAATGCCTTGGCCAGATTGGAAATGATACACCTGACCTGGACAAACCGGATATACTTAAAAATGCATTTGAGGCTGTGCAGGAAATGATAGAAAAAGATTATTTGCTTGCTGGACATGACATAAGTGACGGCGGGCTTATAACTGCTGTTGCTGAGATGCTGATGCCCGCAGGATGTGGCGCCTCAATATATACCGGCAATGATATATTTTCTGAACTTTTTTCAGAAGAGGCGGGTCTTTTAATAGAATATGAAAACTCAAAACATCAGAACATAGAAAAGATCTTAAAAAAATATAACCTCACATCCAGGAAGCTTGGAAATACAATCAGTGAAAAAAAATTAATAATAAAAAATAATGAAAAAATAATTGAAGAATTTGGCACGGACGAACTTATCTGCTGGTGGGAATCAACAAGTGATGAGCTTGAAAAATTTCAGCAAAATCCCGATTTTACGAAAATGCAGAGAAAAAGCCATATAAGGGGCAATCCCCGGTATTTGTTGAGTTTTTGTCCAGAAGCCACAGATGAGGCTATTATCAAATCTTTGAAAAAACCAAAAGTTGCCATTGTGCGCGAAGAGGGCAGCAATGGTGACAGGGAAATGGCCAGCGCATTTTTTATGGCGGGTTTTGAAGTCTGGGATGTCACAATGTCTGATCTTTTAAAAGGGGCTATATCACTGGATGAATTTAAGGGCGCTGCTTTCGTGGGAGGGTTTTCATATGCGGATGTGCTGGACAGCGCTAAGGGATGGGCTGCCATAATAAGGTTTAATAAAAGACTTTCAGAAATGTTTGAAAATTTTTATAAAAGAGATGACACATTTTCGCTTGGGGTATGCAACGGCTGCCAGCTCATGTCCCTGCTTGGCTGGGTTCCATACAAGGGCATAGAAGAGAAAGAGCAGCCAAGGTTCATTGCCAATCCTTCGGGAAGGTTTGAATCAAGATGGTCCACGGTTAAAATAATCGAAAGCCCTTCAATAATGCTAAAGGGAATGGAGGGCTCAATACTGGGCATATGGATAGCTCACAGGGAAGGTTATCTTAAATGCGGCGAAAGCTTGCTTAATAAAATCATTGAACTAAAACTTGCGCCAGTTGCATATTTAGACGATAAAAACCGGCAGACTGAAAAATATCCCTATAATCCAAACAGTTCTCCCAAAGGCATAACTGCGCTGTGCTCGCCAGATGGCAGGCATCTTGCCATGATGCCTCATCCTGAGCGAGCCTTTGTGCTCTGGCAATGGCCCTGGATGCCCGGCAAATGGAGAAAAGAACTGGCGGCATCGCCCTGGCTTAAAATGTTCCAGAATGCAAGGCATTGGTGCCAGGAATTTAAATAATGAGTTTTTATCAAAAAGGATTCTGATATAATTTATTAATATAAACTGGATATAAAATTATGAACAAATGTCTTAAAGAGGCTTGCGGTGTTTTTGGAATATACTCTAAGGGTAAAAACGTAGCTGAATTTATTTTTTATGGCCTTCAGGCACTGCAGCACAGGGGACAGGAAAGCGCCGGCATAGCTGTATCAGACGGTGACGACATACTCGTATTTAAGGACCTTGGTCTTGTATCCCAGGTGTTTTCTGAACAGAATCTTGCTCCGCTCCAGGGCAGCATAGGCATAGGGCATACAAGATATTCCACCACAGGCAAAAATATATGGAAGAATTCCCAACCCATATACCGAATGTTTAATGATGAGGTTTTTGCAATAGCCCATAACGGCAATCTTACAAATACCGATGAAATCAGAAAGGAGCAGATGCGAAAGGACATAAGATTTGAAACATCTACGGATACAGAAGTAATTGCATCCCTGATTGAAAACTCAGGCTGCTTAAGCCTTGAAGAGGCTGTTAAAGAAGCTGTAGATAAAATAAAAGGTTCTTATTCCCTTGTAATACTTTCAAAAGATGCTCTCTTTGCAGTAAGGGACCCTCATGGGTTCAGGCCGCTTGTTATAGGAGAAAGGGAAGGGGACTGGATAATTGCATCAGAGACATGTGCCCTTGATATAATAGATGCAGATTTTGTAAGGGAAGTTGACCCGGGAGAGATAATAATAATCGATAAAGACGGCATGCGTTCACAAATGATGCTTGATGTGGACAGGATATCCATGTGCGTGTTTGAACTTATTTATTTTGCAAGGCCTGACAGTTATCTTTACGGCAAAAATATTTTTGAATTAAGACACAGGATGGGCCGGCAGCTTGCAATAGAAAGCCCCGCAGAAGCGGATATAGTGATAGGCGTGCCTGATTCCGGCACACCTGCTGCACAGGGTTATTCTGCAGAATCCGGCATACCTTATATTGATGGCCTGATTAAAAACAGGTATATAGGCAGAACCTTCATACAGCCCACACAGGAAATAAGGCAAATAGGTGTAAAGCTTAAGCTGAACCCTTTAAAAGAAATAATAAGGGGCAAAAGGCTTGTAGTAGTGGATGATTCAATAGTAAGGGGCAACACTTCAAAGAAAGTCATACAGATGCTTTATAATGCGGGCGCAAAAGAAGTCCATATGAGGATAACTTCACCCCCTCTTTTATTTCCATGCTATTATGGGGTAGATATGGCGACAAAGAAAGAATTCATTGCAAGCCACAGGACTCTTGAAGATATAAGAAAATACTTAAATCTTGATAGTCTGCGGTATCTCTCTATTGATGGTCTTGTAAGCGCAATAGGCCATTCAAAAGATAAATTCTGTTTTGCATGCTTTAATGGCGATTATCCCGTGCCTGTCAATGAAGACATATATCCTGAAAAAGATTTCACAGACAGTGAAGATTATATTAATTCAGATATTTTAAAGGCGAATCATTAAATGGAAAAAAGCAAGGATAAAAACAAAGATAAAGCCCTTACCGGCCGGCAGTTTTTTTCATACAGAAACGCAGGAGTGGATCTTGATAATGCAGCTCTAGCTGTTGAAATGATAAAAAAATCAGTTTTTTCAACATTTAACAGCAATGTATTAAATGACCTGGGCTCTTTTGCCGGGCTTTACAATTTTGACAAAAAAAGATTTTCCGAACCGGTTCTTGTGGCTTCCACAGACGGGGTGGGGACCAAACTTTTACTGGCAAAACAGACCGGCATATATAAAAATATAGGACAGGACCTTGTTGCAATGTGCATAAATGATATATTATGCTGCGGGGCTTCACCTCTTTTTTTCCTCGACTATATCGCCTGCGGAAAACTTGTGCCTGAAACCATAGAAATGATAGTATCCTCTATTGCAGCAAGCTGCATAATATGCGAGACCGCTCTTATAGGCGGCGAGACTGCTGAGATGCCAGGCATGTACAGAAGTGATGATATAGATATTGCAGGTTTTGCTGTAGGCGTAGTTGAAAAAAAATCGGTTATAAACCCAGAACTTGTGAAAGAAGGAGATGAAATAATTGGCATTGCATCTTCAGGGCTGCACAGCAACGGTTTCTCTCTTGTAAGAAAAGTCATTAAAGATAAAAAACTTGATTTGGATAAAATATATGATTTCAAATCAACAGATTTAAAAGGGCTCAAACTTGGTGAAATAATGATGCTGCCAACAGCACTTTACCACAATATACTGAAAACTATATACAGGGAAGGAATACTTTTAAACGGAATAGCTCATATAACCGGCGGAGGATTTTATGAAAACATAAAAAGGATAATACCAAAAGAGCTGGATGCGGTTATAAATGGAAAAAGCTGGCCTGTCCACGAGATATTTTCATTTCTCCAAAATATGGCAGACATCGAAGACGATGAAATGTACCGAGTATTTAACATGGGTATTGGAATGGTGCTTATAACTTCTCCAGAATATGCTGATAAGTTTAAAAAGCTTGCAATTGCATCCCGTGATAATATGTATATTATAGGCAGAGTTGAAAAAGGCAGCGGTAAAGTAAGAATTGTCAAATAATTATTTTACATATAAAAACAAAAAATTAAATGAAAAGAATTGCAGTTTTTGCTTCTGGTTTCGGTTCAAATCTTCAGGCTTTGCTTGAGTATGAAAAAAACAATAAACTTTCAGGGAAAATAGTACTTGTCTTCAGTAATAACATTGATGCATATGCGCTCAGGCGGGCAGAAAAAAGCAGCATAAAAACCATATGCTTCTCTCCCTCAGATTTTACCAGCCGTAATGCATTTGACAAAGCAATAATTGAAATGCTTGAAAATGAACAAATAGACCTGGTGGTACTTGCAGGATATATGCTCCTGGCAGGGAAGGCGCTTGTATCCAAATATAAAAACAGAATGATAAACATACATCCTGCACTTTTACCTGCTTTTAAGGGAACGCATGGGATAAGGGATGCTTATAATTATGGGGTCAAAGTCACAGGTGTTACCGTTCATTTTATTGATGAAGGCCTTGACAGCGGGCCTGTCATAATACAGGAACCTGTTACGGTCAACCAGCATGACACTATTGAAATGCTGGAAGAAAAGATACACACTGCGGAGCACAGATTATATCCCCTGGCAGTTAAATATTTCTGCCAGGACCGGCTGAAAATAGTAGGAAGAAAAGTGATAATAGAGGGCATTTAAATATTGCTGAAACAATAATTTTTATTTTATAGAAGGAGAAAAGATGTCAGTAAAAATAAAAAGGGCGCTTATCAGCGTATCTGATAAGACAGGTATAGCTAAATTTGCAAAAACCCTTGAAAAATTTGAAATCAGCATAATTTCCACCGGCGGTACTTATGCCAGTCTTGCCAATGAAAAAATCAGAGTTATGAAAGTGGAGGAGATTACCGGTTTTCCTGAAATGATGGAAGGGCGCTTAAAAACTCTTCATCCTTTTGTTCACGGAGCCATACTTGCTGACAGAACCAAGAAAGAGCATTTAAAGCAGGCTGATGATGCAGGAATAAAGCTTATAGACATGGTTGTAGTAAATCTTTATCCGTTCAGCCAGACAGTTTCCAGGCCCGATGTCACTGTTGAAGAGGCGGTTGAAAATATAGATATTGGCGGTCCGACAATGATAAGAAGCGCCGCTAAAAACAGCAGAAGTGTTGCAGTTATTGTTGATCCGGGTGACTATGATGTAATCGCTGATGAAATGGATAAAAATAATGGCGAAATAAGCAGCAAGACACTTTTTATGCTTGGAATTAAAGCTTTCCAGCATACATGTGAGTATGACAGCGTCATATTTAATTATTTTATAAACAGGCCGGGTGTTTTGCGCCAGGAGGACAGTGAACCTGAGGAAAAAGAAGGCATCAGGCTGAGGCCATATCTTAAAATTGACTGTACCAAAGCTGAAAATACATATGTGGACAGCCATACGAACACTTTTGTATCCGGTGAAGGCGGGTTCAACGATTTTTTATCGCTTGACTATGAAAAAATACAAAACTTAAGATATGGTGAAAATCCTCACCAGAAAGCAGCCTATTACAGGGAGAATGGAGCCGGCGCCGGAGTTTTTGCATCGGGTAAAAAGCTTCAGGGAAAAGAACTCTCATATAATAATATTCTTGATGCGAATGCGGCTTTTGCAATTGTAAAGGAATTTGCAAAACCATGCGTTGCGGTAATAAAGCACAATAACCCCTGCGGTGTTGCGACTGCCCCTACCGTAACAGAAGCTTATCATAATGCTCATTTTGCGGACCCGGTATCCGCTTTTGGGGGCGTTGTGGCCTGTAATTTCACCTGGACATCGGATGCGGCAAGACTTATGTCTGATAAATTTGTAGAGGTGCTGATTGCTCCGGATTATGAAGATGAGGCTTTAAAAGTTTTGAGCGTGCGTGAAAATATAAGGATAATTAAAATTGACTTTGATCTTCAGGAGTATCTTGAAAACCTTAAATCAGGGCAGTATTTGAATGCCTTTGATATAAAAGGAGTGGACGGCGGACTTCTTGTACAGGAATGCGACATTGCAGCAGCTGGCAGCCTGGACTATAAAGTCGTAACTGAAAATAAGCCGGATATCAAACAGGTGCAGGATCTTTTGTTTGCATGGCAGATTGTTAAAAGTGTGAAATCAAATGCAATTGTGCTTGCATTAAAAAATACAACAGTTGGCATAGGGGCAGGCCAGATGAGCAGAGTCGATTCAACAAAGATAGCAGTGGAAAAAGCAGGCAGCAGGGCAAAAGGCTCAGTTCTTGCATCTGATGCATTTTTCCCGTTTGGAGACGCTGTGGAGATTGCTGTAAATGCCGGTGTTTCTGCAATTATACAGCCTGGAGGCTCAGTAAAGGACGAGGAGTCAATTAAGATATGCAACAAATTCGGCATTCCAATGCTTTTTACCGGAATAAGACATTTTAAACACTGACAAATTATAATCTTTTTAATAATTTATATTTATTTTCCATACGGAAGTCGCATTAAAAGTTTATTAATGTAGAAGCTCTTTATGGTATTACATTATTACTAAAGTCATTTTATTTGCCTGGCCAGGATAAAAAACATGAAAGCCCGCCTTTTGAGGCGGGCTTTAAATAAGGTTTTAGGCTATAACGGGTGAGATTTTCTGGCCTTCCTGAATTGGGCCATGTTTTCTCTTTCCGATTGAAGGATCTTTTTCAAGGGCATGCTGCAAAACTTCATCTATGCTTTCTACAAATACCAGGTTAAGCCCTTTAAGTATGGTCTGTGGTATATCCTCAAGATCCTTTTTATTTTTTAACGGAATAATCACTTTCTTAAGGCCTGCTCTTTTTGCTGCCAGAAGCTTCTCTTTGAGTCCCCCAATAGGCATTACTCTTCCGCGCAATGTTATTTCTCCGGTCATGCCAACATCCCTTAAAACAGGAATTCCTGTCAAAGCAGAAAGAAGGGAAGTGGTTATTGAAACCCCTGCTGAAGGCCCGTCTTTCGGAACGGCTCCTGCAGGCACATGAATATGAATGTCTGACTTATTAAACAAACTCTCGCTGACGCCATATTCGGAAGCTTTGGCATGCACGTAACTTATTGCAGCTTTTGCTGATTCTTTCATAACATCACCAAGGCTGCCGGTTAGCGTAAGCTTTCCGCTTCCTTTATAATGGGTCGATTCAATAAGTATTATGTCCCCGCCAACAGGCGTGTATGCAAGCCCTGTTGAAACCCCGACCCTGTTTTTATCTTCAATTTCGCTGGGCTGGACTTTTGAAACGCCAAGATAATGGGCAACTTTATTTTTTGTAATGATTTTAGGATACTTTTTATTCTCAAGTATTTCCCTGGCAACTTTTTTGCATACATTGCCTATCTCTCTTTCAAGATTTCTCACACCTGCTTCTCTTGTATATTCCTCAATCAAAAGGAGTATGGCATCTGTAGAAAATTTTACGTTATATTTTTTTATGCCCTGTTCATCCATCTGTTTGGGTATGAGGAATTTTTCTGCAATATGTATTTTTTCCTCAGAGCTGTACCCTGGGATTTCAATAATTTCCATTCTATCTCTCAGGGCCGGATGTATAGTGTCCAGAATATTTGCAGTAGTGATAAACATTACATTTGACAAATCATAAGGCACTTCAAGATAATGGTCCCTGAATGAATTATTCTGTTCCGGATCAAGAACTTCAAGAAGTGCTGAAGAAGGGTCTCCCCTGAAGTCAGCGCCAACCTTGTCGATTTCATCGAGCATAAAAACAGGATTATTGGTCTTGACCTGTGAAAGACCCTGTATAATCCTTCCCGGCAGTGCGCCTACGTAAGTCCTTCTGTGGCCCCTTATTTCTGCTTCGTCCCTGATTCCGCCTATTGACATTCTTATAAACTTCCTGCCCATTGATTTGGCAATTGACTGGCCAAGAGATGTTTTGCCCACACCGGGAGGGCCTACAAAGCAAAGTATCGGCCCTTTAGTGCTTTTACCTTTGAGTTTTCTGACTGCAAGGTAATCAAGTATATGCTCTTTCACTTTTTCAAGGTCGTAATGGTCGCTATCAAGGATTGTTTTGGCTTTTTTCATATCAAGTATATCTTTTGTTTTTTCTGACCATGGCACCTCAAGCATCCAGTCTATGTAGGTCCTTATATAAGAGTATTCAGGCGACATGCTGTTCATGCTTTCAAGCCTTTTTATCTCTTTCTGCACTTTTTCCCTGGCTTCTTTCGGAAAGGCTTTTTTCTCAAGTTTTTTTTCAAGATCATTTATCAGCTCAAAAGATTCGTCTGATTCTCCAAGCTCTTCCTTTATTGCTTTTAGCTGCTGTCTCAGGTAATACTCTCTCTGCGTCTTTCCAACTTCTTTCTGAACTTTATCCCTTATCTGTGACTGCACCTCAAATTTCCTGAGTTCCTCTGAAAGGAATTCAGTAAGTTTTTTCAGCCTTTTTTCAATATTTGTCTCCTCAAGAATCAGCTGCTTCTGGGAAGTCTCAGATAAAAGATATGAAGCAAAGAGGTCCGCCTGTACCTCAGGCTTGGATATATTTGTAGCTGCAACTACAAAAGTGGTCGGCAGAGGTATCCCAAGCTGTATGAATTTTTCCACCTGAAGCCTTATTGTGGTATTTAAGTTCTCTGTTTCATCGCCCATAGTGTAGGGCTCTTCAGCCATTGTCTCTGTAAAAACCCTGAAATATGGTTCAGTCTGTGTAAAGTATTTTATCCTGACCCTGCTTATTCCCTCAACAACGCATTTGATTTCATCGTTTGAAATATTTACAACCTGCTTTATTGCGCAGGCAGTACCCACCTCATAAAGATCATCTTTTTCAACAGTATCCTTGCCCTCTATTCTTTGAGCCACTACTACTATTATTTTGTGTTCCCTGGATGCGCTGCTTACAGCTTCAATCGACTTTTTTCTGCCGACAACCAGGGGTGTGGACAAAAAAGGAAAGACAACACTGTTTTTCAATGCCAGCAAAGGGAGCTCCTGGGGGATTTTTATGCTCACCTCAGGCTCATTTAATATCTTTTCTTCTCCCATTATATATCAACTCCTGTATTATAATTTCTTTTTTTGATTATCTTTAATGCTTCTATCAAGTTAAAAGATCATTTTTGGCTACTGTAATATTATCGACAATATTTATAATTTAATTGAGCCAAAGCAAAAACTAATTTAATAAAATTAATTTAGTTTATGATTTATTATATCATAAATCCAGTAATGATACTAAATTATTATAAAATTCATTAAAAATAACCCAAAAATATTTTGTTTTTTAGTAAATTATATTTTCACTTAAAGTGAAAAATATATTAGTAATTATATAATTTTTTTTGGATAAGTCAATAGTTACAATTGCTTTGAAATGGATATTCTGTATTAAAAAAATTTATGCTAAAAACAGCAAAGGTCATAAAGTCTGGTTTTAATACCCAAGGATTTTAAGCTTTGCCTCACCTATACCAAAATAATGGCCCAGTTCGTGCAGCACTACCCGTCTTATTGTCTTTCTTATCTGGCTGTCATTTCTGCATACGGATTCAATCGCTTTTTTAAATATGGTGATTTTATCCGGGAAAACAGGCTTTGCACCCGATCTTTTGGTAAGAGGAACACCCTCGTAAAGTGCAAGAGTGATTTTTGGCCCTTTTTGGCTTTTTTTATCTGGAGTATTTAAAATATTCTCATCATCTATAATAAAGCTCAGGTTTTCAACTTTTTTTTTGAACTTTTCCGGGACTGAATCTATAACCTGAACCACTATCTCTTCAAATTGAT
>JAFGMJ010000112.1 GCA_016927635.1 Actinomycetota bacterium | reverse complement strand
GATGAAATGAAGGATTTTGTATTAAAAAAAGCGCGCGATAATAAAATTAAATTTATCAGACTCTGGTTTACTGATGTACAGGGCATGTTAAAAAGCTTTTCGATTACTTTTGAAGAACTTGAAGGAGCGCTGGATGAGGGTATGGGTTTTGACGGCTCGTCAATAGAGGGTTTTTCCAGAATAGAGGAGAGCGACGTTATAGCTTTGCCGGACCCGAATACCTTCCAGATACTTCCATGGAGTTCTGCTGAAAACGGTGTTGCAAGGATGTTCTGCGATGTGAAGCAGCCTGATGGCTCAGATTTTAACGGAGACCCAAGATATGTTTTAAGAAGGACTTTAAAAAAAGCTGCAGATATGGGTTATACCTATTATGTAGGGCCCGAGCTTGAATATTTCTATTTTAAATCAGCGCTCAGTCCGGATATTATTGATAAAGGCGGTTACTTTGACCAGACTTCTCTCACTGTTGCAAGCGATTTAAGAAGAACGACAATTCTTTATCTCGAATCCATGGGCATTGGCGTTGAATATTCCCACCATGAAGTTGCCCCATCACAGCATGAAATAGATTTAAGATATACAGATGCCCTAACAATGGCTGATAATGCAATGACATACAGGTCAATTGTAAAGGAAGTGGCCACTAGGGCTGGTTACTATGCATCATTTATGCCCAAGCCCCTTTATGGTCAGAATGGCAGCGGAATGCATACGCATCAGTCTTTATTTAAAGGCGATAAAAATGTATTTTTTGATGCCAACGACAAGTATAATCTATCTGCTGAAGCAAAATGGTTCATAGCAGGCATATTGAAATATTCAAAAGAAATCTGTGCTATTACAAATCAGTGGGTCAATTCATATAAACGTCTTGTACCGGGATATGAGGCTCCTGTATATATATCCTGGGCAAGGAGAAACCGCTCCACAATGATAAGGGTACCTATGTATAAGCCTGGAAGAGAAAAAGCTACAAGGATAGAACTTCGTTCACCAGATCCGGCATGCAACCCATATCTGGCTTTCAGCGTAATGCTGGCTGCAGGACTTGATGGAATAAAAAACAAATATTCCCTGTCTGAACCTGTAGAAGAGAACATATTTGAATGGGATATAAGAAAAAGGGAAGAATGCGGTATAGAAACTTTACCGGATAATCTTTTTGAGGCAGTAAAATTCATGGAAAACAGCACTCTTGTAAAAGAAACACTTGGAGAGCATGTTTTTGAAAAATTTATTGAAAATAAAAAAATTGAGTGGGACAGGTACAGGACCTTTGTAACAAACTATGAGATAGATAATTATCTTCCAATTTTATAAAATGCCGGCATAAATAACCTGCTGTCTCCGGATGATGCTCTCCTTCCTTAAAGGCAGCAGGTTATGTCTATGAAGTGCTTGCAACAAATGCATCCCGGGCCTGATATGATGAACGGACATATGGGCCAGCTACAACATATTTAAATCCCAGGGAATCAGCAAATTCCCTTATTTCATCAAATTCTTCTGGAGTATAATATTTATGTACGGGGTAATTATTATCTGAAGGCCTTAAATACTGTCCAATTGTCAGTATGTCAACATAAGCATCTTTAAGGTCGTAAATAAGTGTTTTAACCTCTTCTATGCTTTCTCCAAGGCCAAGCATGAAACCTGATTTGGTTATTATGGAATTATTGATTTTTTTTGTATTTTTTAAAACATCAAGAGACCTTTTATAATCTGCATGCTTTCTTATAAGCCCGTAATTTTTATTTATTGTTTCTATGTTATGATTTAAAACATCAGGCTTTGATAAAAGAAGATGTTCTAAGCCTGTTATGCTGCCTTTAAAATCAGGAATAAGACATTCTATTTTGGATTGGGGAAGGAATTTATGTATACTCATTACGGTATCATAAAAGTGCCTTGTGCCTCCATCCGGTAAATCATCCCGGGTAACTGAGGTGAGAACAATATATTTTAAATTCAAGCTTGTTGCAGCCTTTGCAACATTTAAAGGTTCACTGCTGTCCAGCGCTTCAGGTTTACCTGAGGCTACTCCGCAAAAAGCGCAATTTCTTGTGCAGATATTGCCCATAAGCATAAACGTGGCTGTTTTCTTGCTGAAACATTCAAAAATATTTGGGCATTTCGCACTTTGGCAAACTGTGTTTAATTTTAAATCTTCTAAAAGCTGTTTTATTTCTGAAATATTATTATTATTTAAGCTTATTCTTTTTTTAAGCCATTCTGGCCTGGTGGCAGAAATATCTTTAGCTGTCAATTATTTTATGCACTATCCTTTCAAAATCTATGACTGAACCAAAAAGTATCTCTATTTTACCCTTGTTTTTGCCAATTTTTATGCTCACGGGTGCCGATAAAAAATCTGCAACAGCTTTTTCAACTTCCGGTAGCTTGTTGAATTGCATAAGTTTCAGGTTTTTTCCAGGGCTATTTTGCGTGGCGCTTTTTTCTTTAAGTTTATTTTGCTTAGCAACAAGTTTTTCTGTTTCCCTAACACTTAAATCATTTTCGATTATCTTATTGGCCAGCATGAACTGAGTTTCTTTATCTTCAATTGCAAGAAGGGCTCTAGCATGACCTGCACTTATTTTTTGATCGTTAACCATTTTCTGTATTTCAACAGGCAAAAGTAGCAATCTTAATGAATTTGTTATTGCTGCCCTGCTTTTACCGATTCTTTTTGAAAGATCTTCATGTGTTAAGCTTAACTCGTCAATAAGCTGCTTAAAAGTGTGAGACAATTCAATGGGCGTAAGATTTTCTCTTTGAATATTCTCAATAAGTGCGATCTCAAGCGAATTAAGATCATTTACGTCATGATTTACTATGCATGGGACTGTAGAAAGATCAAGCATTTTTGCAGCTCTGTATCTTCTTTCACCGGAAATAATCTCGTACATACCTCCCCTGTCAAGGCTTCGGACTATTATTGGCTGGATTATCCCGAATTCCTTTATAGAATCTGCAAGTTCATTTAATGCTTCCTTTTCAAAATTTTGCCTGGGCTGGTTTTTATTGGGTGCTATTTTTGAAACCGGGATTTCCATTATGCTGTTTTCCACCTTATCATCTGATGGCCTTGTGTTAACCCCGGGTATAAGCGCGCTTAAACCCCTGCCAAGCCCCCTACTCTGGTTCATTTTTAATCACTTCCTCCGTCAGTTTTTTATATGCAACAGCTCCTTTACATCCAGGATCATAATCAATTATGGGTTTTCCATAGCTTGGTGCTTCACTTAGTCTCACATTTCTTGGAATAATTGTTCCGTACACTTTTTCGGGAAAATAAGCTTTTACTTCTTCTATTACCTGTTCACTCAATTTTGTCCTGCTGTCATACATAGTCATTACGACACCGGTTATCTTAAGTTTTTCATTTAAGTTTTCTTTAATAAGATTAATTGTATTAATCAGCTGGCCAAGGCCTTCGAGCGCATAGTATTCACATTGAATAGGTATAAGCACCTCCCCCGCTGCAGTAAGAGCATTTATTGTTAGAAGCCCGAGTGCGGGAGGGCAATCGATTATAATGAAATCAAAACTATCTTTGAGTTTGTCTATGGCCTGTTTAAGCTTATATTCCCGTTTCATCGCTGAAACAAGTTCTACTTCTGCGCCTGCAAGTTGTATTGAAGAAGCTATAATATATAAGTTTTTATAAGGAGATTGTATTATCGATGACCACGGATTTTCATTTAATATTATTACTTCATATATACTTTTATTTATTTGATTTTTGTCTACTCCAAGCCCGCTTGTGGAATTGCTTTGCGGGTCAAAATCAATTATCAGTGTCCTGTAACCAAGCTCCCCAAGAAAGCCTGAAAGGTTTACTGCTGTTGTGCTTTTGCCCACTCCGCCTTTCTGGTTTGCAATTGCAATGACTCTGCCTCTCCTGTTGCCATCTATAAAAGGCATTTCCTCCGGCAAGTCTACAGGCTTTCCCTTATTATTTCCGGATTGTTTTAGGCTCGTTGTGGAATCCTTTGAATCATTTGTAGTTTTATCTTTTTCGTCTGTTTGCATATCAGTTTTTTCTTCCCCGATATTAATATTGTTTTCTATTTTTTTAGCTTCTTCTTCATGCACTGATCCATGCTGGTTTTGATTATTTCCTGAAATTTCCGGCGTTTGTAATTTTTGCTGCAGTTTTGATTTAAAAAAATTTCTAAAACACATTCAACCAATAGATTATTAACGTTAAAGCCCATATGTACAAATACGTATTTAAATAAATATTGGCATTTTTAACATTTTATCATATTTTCTCGGATATTTATATAAAGTTGAAAATTCTTTTTTTAGCACAAGCAATACCCTGTATTCTTTTAGAAAAGGTATCTTTATTTCAGTTTTTGACTCCAGTACAAACCCTATTTTTTCCATTGCCTTATCAAGCCCTTTAAGCTCTTCAGATAATTTACGGCTTTTATAAATTATTGCCTTGCCGCCGATTCGGCAGAAAGGAATCATAATCTCGCTGAGAAATCCGGCGTGTCCCATTGCCCTGGAAGTCACAATATCAAAACTCTCCCTGAAAATGTCTTCATGGGCAACAATTTCAGCCCTGCCTTTTATAGCACTTGCATTTGATAGCCCAAGCGCACTGATTACGCTATTTAAAAAATCAATAGTTTTTCCTTTTGCATCCAGCAGTATAAATTCTGAATTTCTTAAAAAAATTGAAACCGGTATGCCCGGAAGTCCTCCCCCAGTACCTACATCAAGTACTCTGAGAGTGCTTTTACTATCAATGCCATTTGACTCAAAATATTTAAAAATACCAAGGCTGTCAATAATGTGCCTTGTAAGTATAGGGTCTTTTTCTTTTGTGCCGGTTATATTGAAGTGTTTATTACCTTCATACAGCATGTCAGCATATCGGAGTAATTTGCTGACATCTGCATCACTAAATTTTATATTCAGCATATTCAGCGCAATATGTAATTTATCTGCTGCATCCATATTATTTTGATAATACCATAAGTACTGAAATATCCGATGGCGAAATCCCCGCTATCCTCGATGCCTGGCCGAGCGTGTCCGGTTTTATTTTTGAAAGCTTTTCCCTGGCTTCATATGTAAGACCCTGTATCTTAAAGAAATCAATTTCTTTATTTAATAAAAAATTTTCAAGATTTTCAAATTTCTTTATTGAGTTTAACTCCCTGTCTATATAACCTTTGTATTTTACGCTTATTTCAGCTCCTTCAAGTACTTTTCTATCAAATTCTGCACAATTCATGAAATATTGCATTATATCTTTTATTTTTATCTCAGGTCTTTTTAAAAGCTTATAAAGTGAAACTGGTGAATCAATTATTGAAGTGTTAAGAGCTTTTAAGATTAAATTATTATCAGCCGAAGGATTTATTATTTGCCTGTGCAGCATTTTTATGACTTCATTTATTTTACAGACCTTGTCCAGAACTTTATTATACTGATGTTTCTCAATAAGCCCTAATTTATAACCCTTTTCAGCCAACCTTATATCTGCATTATCGGGTCTTAAAACAAGCCTGTATTCAGATCTTGAGGTATAAACCCTGTAAGGCTCATACAACTCTTTAGTAATAATGTCATCAATAAGCACACCAATATAACACTCATTTCTCTTAAGAATAAAAGAAGGTTTTTTTAAAATATTCATTGCAGCATTGACACCTGCTACAAAACCGAGGACAGCCGCTTCCTCATATCCTGAAGTACCAATTATCTGACCTGCAAAAAACATATTATCAATAATTTTAGACTCAAGAGTGTGCTTTAACTGATTAGGTATAATATAGTCATATTCAACTGCATAACCCGGCCTTACTATTTTTGCTTTTTCCAGTCCCTCTACTGTATTTACCATTAATTGCTGTATTGAAAATGGCATACTTGTGGTTAATCCCTGAAGATAAGCTTCATTCGAATATTTCCCTTCAGGTTCAATAAAAACCGGATGCCTCTTTTTTTCTTCATAGTTTATAACTTTCCTGTCTATTGAAGGACAGTGTCTTGGGCCATGTGTGTTTACCATACCTGATTTTATCGGTGAAAACCTGATATTATCCCTGATAAAATTATGTGTTTTTTCATTTGTATAGGTCAGATAGCTTGGAATATTGTCAAATATTTTCTCGCCGTTCCAGAAAGAAAAACTAACCGGTTCATCTTCTCCGGGCTGAATCTGCAATTCTTTAAAATCTATAGTTCTTTTATCAAGCCTTGGCGGGGTTGCGGTCTGAAACCTGTCAATTGCAAAACCAAGGTTTTTTAGGCTTGAAGTCAGGCTCATTGAAGGGTACTCCCCCATTCTGCCTGCCATGTAATCTTTATTGCCTATTATTATCCTTCCTCTTAAAAAGGTCCCGGATGTTATTATTACAGATTTTGCATAAAAATTCTGGCCACTTTCTATTTTTACCCCCATAAAAGCATTATTTTTTACTATAATACTGCTTACATTGCCCTGTCTAAGAATGAGGTTTTCAGTATTTTCCAGAGTTTTTTTCATTTCAATCTCGTATTCTTTTTTATCTATCTGTGCTCTTAACGCCTGAACCGCAGGACCCCTGCTTCTATTTAACATTCTTATCTGTATAGCCGCTTCATCTGCCGTTTTTGCCATCTGTCCGCCAAGCGCATCCAGTTCAAGAACAAGCTGTGTTTTTCCAACGCCCCCGATAGCAGGGTTACAAGGCATCAATGCAACTTTATCAAGATTTATGGTTAAAATAAGTGTCTTTAAGCCAAGCCTTGCACAGACAAGACCTGCTTCGCATCCTGCATGCCCTGCGCCAACTACAATTACATCATATTCTATTTTTTTGTTTTTTTTATCCATTCAATTCAAATATCGCAAATCATGTTTCACGTGAAACATCTTTAATATATTTCATTAATACAATTATGTCTGTTGGTCTTACTCCTTCAAGCTTAGCAGCCTGGCTTACCATACCTGGCATTTTTTTTGTCAGTGCTTCCCTGCCTTCTGCGGAAATATTTCTTATTTTAAAATAATTGATATCATCTGGAATATTCATTTTCAATAAAGATCTGTTTTTTTCAATTATTTCTATTTCCCTTTCAAAATATATTTCATATTTGATATTAATAATAAGCCCTTCCAATTCCCTGTCATCAAGCAAAAAATCTTTTTTTATCCCATAAATAATGTTTTTATCAGCTCTGTTTTGTTTTATATCTTCAATTATATTTTTTCTTCTATAAATATCAGAATTTTTTATGTTTTTAAATGCCTGGTTTATTTTTTCATATTTCTTACTTATAAAATAAGCTTTTTGCAATTGATCTGTCTGCTTTAAAAACTTAATCATTCTAAAATCTGCATTATCATGCCTGTGGAAAAGACGATACTCGTTTCTTGATGTGAGTATCCTGTATGGCTCTGTAACACTTTTTTGTGTTATATCATCAATTAAAATGCCCATATAGCCATCCTCCCTTTCAAGAGTTATTGGTTTTTTGCCGGATGATTTTAAAGCAGCATTAAAACCTGCAATTATACCCTGTGCAGCTGCTTCTTCATACCCGGTTGTCCCGTTAACCTGTCCCGCAAAAAACAAACCTTTGTCTGTTTTACTCTCAAGATTTTTCTTTATCTGATAAGGAAGAAGATAATCATACTCGACGCCATAGCCAGGTCTTGTTATTACAGCATTTTCAAGCCCCTTTATCCTGCTTATTATGCCCTGCTGTATATCTTCAGAAAAAGTTGTAAATAATCCATGCAGATAAATCTCATTGGTATCCTTTCCTTCGGGTTGTAAAAAAACAGGGTGCCTGGCCTTATTATAAAATTTCTTTACCTTGTCTTCAATTGAAGGGCAATAACCCGGATTTTTTGATTCTAATTTGTTTCCATAAACTGGTGACTTTTTTATGTTTTTAGAAATAAAATCTATGCAATCTTTTTCTACATAGGTTATATAATTGTTCATCTGTTTAACAGGCACATATTTACTGTCGTAAGAAAACATCTCTGCAGGTTCATCATATGGTTGAGTAATTAATGAATTAAAATCAATCGTTCGTGCATCTACTCTTGGAGGCGTTTCCGTCCGCAGCCTTCCAAAACGATACCCCATATTTTCAAGAGATTTTGCAAGTTTTACTGAATTTATTTCTCCCTGTCTGCCCGCACTAATTTCATAGCTGCCCCAAAATATTTTAGCCCTTAAAAATGTCCCTGCAGAAATAACTATGCTTTTGCATCTGTATTTGTTTCCGTCACTTGTTTTAACTTCATAAACATTATCTTTTTTAACTATTTCTTTTACAAGGCCCTGCCTTATATCAAGATTATCATTATTTTCCAAAACATATTTCATATTTAATAAGTATCTTTTTTTATCAACAATAACTCTTAGCGTCCTTAAAGCAGGTCCTTTTGAGATATTCATTATTCTGCTGTGTATATAATTTTTATCAGCATTTTTTGCAATTGTACCTCCAAGCGCATCTATTTCCCTGACAAGATGCCCCCTGCCGGGGCCACCGATTGCACTATTGCATGGCATTAATGCTATAGAGTCCAAATTAATAGTTATTATTAATGTTTTTGCTCCTAAGCTTGATGATGATAGTGCAGCTTCGCAACCTGCATGCCCTGCACCCACGATTATCACATCATAATCATTAAATCCTGTTTTATTTTTAATCATACCTTTATTATTTAATTTTTCCCTTTTGTTATATCTATATTTTTGAACTTCTCAAATCTTTTTTAGCATTATTTTTATTAAAATGCATACATATTTGTTTCACGTGAAACATTTCGTCAATTTTTCATATATTATTGGTTTCTGACAAAATTATTTTCCAATACAAAATTTTGTAAATATTCCGTTTATTATGTCATCGCTTGTATTTTCACCGGTTATTTCTCCCAGTAATTCATAAGCAATTTTTAAATCAGAAACCGGAAATTCTTCTGACATTTTTTT
>JAFGMJ010000111.1 GCA_016927635.1 Actinomycetota bacterium | reverse complement strand
GATGTTTAATATAGGTTTGTTTATTTTATTTTAAATGTATTATTTTAATATTTTAGAAACTATTAAATGATGAAAGGATTAAAATGATTATAGGGATAGGCAATGTCGGAAGCACCTCTTTTAAAAGCAAAATAATAGATATAGGCGACAATAATGAGATAAAAACGCTTGGACAGGCAAATATAGATAAAATAAAAACTGAGGGCGAATCTAATTTTACGCACAGCATTGGAGACAATCCTACAGACAGGGAGGCAGTAAATATTTTCGGGCTTGAGGCTTCGATAAATCTTTGCCTTGACTGGTATGTTAAAAATAAAGTCATATCAAAACCTTCTGATATACAGGCAATGGGCTTTAAATGTATTCTTGGAGAGACAAATGGCGCAAATATGCTAACGCCTGAAATACTTGCAGAAATGCAGCGCTATGCATTTGTTGCGCCTGTGCACAATATTCCATATATAGAATCGATAGGCATTTTCAGCAAAATACTTAATGTGCCAATGGTGGGCGTATTTGAGCCTTCGTTTCATTATTCCATTCCTGAATTCCGCAGGCCATTAAGTTTTTCATGGGACTGGTATGAAAAACTTGGCATTAAAAAATTCGGCTTTCACGGTTCCTCCCACAGATATTTGACCGCTATGGCTATTAAACTGATGGGAACAGAAAATATGAAACTTATAACAATACACCTTGGTGGCTCAAGTTCTGTAAGCGCAATAAAAAATGGCAAATCTATTGATACAAGCATGAGCTTTTCGCCCAACTCAGGACTGCTGCAGGGTACACGAACCGGGGACATCGATGGCACTGCGCTGCTTTATGCCATGAAAGAGCTTGGCATTTCTGTTGAGCAGGCGCAGGCGGAAATATCAAATAATGCAGGCCTAAAAGGCATTGCGTCAATAGGGACTGAAGACTTCAGGGAAATACTTCAGGCAAGTGAAAATGGAAATAAAAAGGCAAGGATTGCCGTGGATATGTATCTGGACGGCATAAGGAAATATATTGGTTCATTTGCTGCAATTCTGGGTGGAGTTGATTGCCTTGTGCTCAGTGGAGGCATAGGCGAAAAGAACCCTAAAATAAGGCAAAGGCTGCTGGAGGGATTTGAATTTATGGGCATCAAACTTGATGAGCAGCGAAACAATGAAATTGCGGCAGGCCAGGGCATGATATCAGCAGATTACTCTTTTGAATCAAAGGCAAAGATTTTTGTAATACCCACAAATGAGGAACTTGTTGTTGCAAGCTTTACAAAAAAAGTTGTTGAGCTTGGTAGGGACTTAAAGCCGGAGGAAATGATTTTCAGGGTTTAACAGTTTTATCCTATTTGAGCTTCTTAAAAAATATGAATATATAAATTAAAAAAAACGATGCAATTACAGATATGATTTTGTTCATTGCAAAATGCCCTGCCAGCAATCCTACCACAGTAGGCATGACAAACATCCCCATTGCTGAAGCAGAAAAAACAGCAGCAAGCCTTGTGGTGCTGTATCCGGGTAAAATATGCGCGCTGTAGGCAATTGCAAGCGGAAAAGAGCCTCCCACAAAAAGCCCGAATACCAGGTAAACAATAAGAAGCCAAACATAGCTGTCAAAGAAATAAGAGGCAGCAAGTATAAAAAACAGGAATACATTTATTATCCTTAGAAGAGATATTTCCCTGAATTTTTTTGACAGGAATGCTGTTATTATGCGCCCTATCACCACTGAGATCCAGAAAAAGGAAAGGGCATAATTTGAGAAGGCCGGGGAAATATTTAAATATTTCTGGAAAAGTGTCGGTATCCAGCCTGATATTGCATTCATGGAACCTGCTGAAATCATTGCAAAAATGCATATATATATAAACTGGCGGTTTTTTAAAAAACCTATAAGCACTTTGGGCCTTATCCTTTCATCATTTACGACTGGATATTTTGCAGCAATTATCAGAAAAACTATAACTGCTGCAATAATAAAAAGTATAAAATAAATCGACCTGTAATCATTAGTTGATAAAAAAACAAGGTTGAAAGCAATTGGTGAAGTAAGGGCGCCAAGCCCGAAAAAAACATGTGCTATATTTAAATAATAACCCTTATTTTTTTGAAATGTATCTGAAATTGCCGCATCCGCAATAGTATTTATTGAAATGCCGGAAAGCCCCATTAACATAAAAAGTATTAAAAACAGGTAGTAATTATCACTAAAATTGAAAAGCAGGGCAAAAATGCACAGAAGAGAAATAAAAATCATATGCACTATTTTTTTGCCTAGTTTATCGGCAAAATAGCCGACAAAGAAAATAATTACAATCTGGCCGAAATAATTAAAAGGAAATATTATACTCTGCATCTTTATGTTTATGCTGAATCTTTCACCTAGTGGCACAAGTATTGAACCTATGGCTGTTGTATAAAACCCGTAAAGGAACTTGCACAAAGATAATGAAAAAAGGGAGTATGCCGTATTATTGACAATATAATAATTATTCAAACGGTTTTTAAGGCTGATTTTAGCTATCAATTTTTTACCTTCTTGCTAAGTACATGAAACTTAGCCCATGTTTTACCTGCATTGTTTAAGAGTATGATAGTATAAATTATAATTATGTGAAAATACAAATAAAAAAATTATGCCTGTTTAGTGAATTTTTTAAAAAATAATCTTTTCATAAAGAGCCCATTAATGCTAATATAGCCTGGTGGAAGGTAACAATATCAAATCAGCAATATCTAAATCAAAAGCAGCTTCCTTTTATCTAATCATTGCCATTTATGTAATTGCATTTTTTGCAGGATATATCGCATATATGCTTTCAAGCAGGACAGGCTTGAGTATTCTTTTATCTTTCTTTATTGCGGATATTTTTGCAACAATTTTTGTATGGCTTTGCGGAATAATACTTAAAAATTCAAGTCTATACGATCCCTACTGGAGCGTTGCTCCGCCGGTCTTTGTAGTATGCTGGATAATCATAAAACAGGCAGCCCTGTCCCTGCCTGTACTGCTTCTTTTAATTGCAGTTTTTATATGGGGAATACGCCTGACATTTAACTGGATTAACAGGTGGAAAGGGCTTTCCCACCAGGACTGGCGCTATACAATGCTAAAGGAAAAATCTCCTAATATGTGGTTTTTTACAAATCTGGTCGGGATAAACCTGATGCCCACAATAATAGTCTTTATCTCTTGTGTGCCCGCTTATTATACTGTAATTTTGAGCCCTTCACTAAATGATTTTTCCGGCAATTTTTTTAATCCAAATGAAAATATGCTGGGTTTTACTATTCCAGGTTTTTTATTATGCATTGCATGCATAGTAATACAGGCAGTTTCAGACAGGCAGATGGACAACTTTAAAAAAGAAAATTATTTAAATGTTTCAAAGCATATAGACAGGGGCGTCTGGAAATATTCCCGCCATCCAAACTATTTTGGCGAGGTCTTTTTCTGGTGGGGCATATGGATAATGCAGTTGGGGTATTTAAGAAATTTTCCTGTTGCCAAAAATATTCCTGTTGTCCTGATTACAATTGCCGGGCCGTTACTTATGACCCTTCTTTTTATACTTATTAGCATACCAATGATGGAAAAATATATAATGATGTCAAAACCTTCATATAAATATTATAAAAAGCAGGTTTCAATGTTTTTGCCCTGGTTCAGGTTCAAACAATGATATATTAATGCAAAAATTATGAACTGGAAAGAAAGAATAATTAATACCATAAAAGGCCATAAATGTGATTTTCTTCCTTTTGTACCAAGGCTTGATATATGGTATAAGTCCAATAGCATAAAAGGGACTCTTCCGGCAGAATACAAAAACTGCACATTAAAGGAAATAATCTCAAGCCTGGATGTC
>JAFGMJ010000011.1 GCA_016927635.1 Actinomycetota bacterium | reverse complement strand
TCTTGCAGATGCCAGCAGCAATAAATCAACCGGGTCAAAAAGATATTTTAAAAACAAACAGGACATTGATTTGCGCAAAGCAAACGAATTAAAAAGAAATGAAGATAATGCGGCAAGGATTTTAGCTCTTGCAGAATATGCAAAAAAAGCCTTTCCTGATTTAAAGATTTCACTGGGATGCGCAAAACCCGGCGGCAAAACCGGCCATATGCTTGAGGCTTGCCTGATAAAGACAGGTATTGACTCAATAGCATTTCCTTCTGAAAAAACAATTATTTACGCTAAAGAGAATAATATCGATTTTGAATTTATTGAGAGCTGCTGCGCCCTATTATAATGAATCATATTTTTAAAGGAATAATAAATCATAACAGTTATTGTCACTGACTGCAGATCAGCGGTAGCTTACAAGAAAAGGTTGTTGCCATCCAAATCTATAAATGTATTGCCTGCTGTAGTTTATAATTATATGCTGTCGACAAGTTTATTTTTCTGTGTCGTCAAGCCCAGCCTCAAATACAGGCTGGCAAAAAGATATGGAAATATTGAAAGGCTGATTCCTTAAGTCAAAATATTTTAAGATGATAAATAAGAGTCCATAGCCCTTCTCCTCCTTGCAAAAAATTTTCTTACTGCAAAAAGCAGGGCTATCATTGTAAGAGTGAAAAGAGTTATAAGAAGTGATATCACATTGACTTTTGGGGATATGCCGAAACGAAGCTGTGAAAAAATATAAATCGGCAGAGTCACTTCAGTGCCTATTAAAAAGTAGGTTATTATGAATTCGTTCCAGCTTATCATGAAAGAAAAAAGCCAGCCAGCTGTTATTGCAGGCAAAAGTATTGGAAAAAGTATATCTTTCAGGCTTGCAATCCAGCCGGCGCCCAGGTCTATGGCAGCTTCCTGCACCTCAAGGTCTATACCTTCTATCCGACCCATCATTATCAGGAAAACATAGCTTATGCTTATTGATACATGGGCTAGTATTACCACAGGTATTCCAAGGGGAATATATATAGTCCTGAAAAATACAAGTATTGAAATCCCTATTGTAAGGCTTGGCATAAGCACGGGAAGCATAAGCATGGTAAGCAATCCGGTGCGAAATCTTTTTACGCCTTTTACAACACCCAATGTGAGAAATGTGCCCAGCAGCGTCGATATTGTAGCAGAAGCCACAGCTATTAAAAGACTGTTTTTTATTGCTTTTAATGCCATATTGTCTGAAAAAAATTCATTAAACCAGTTTAATGTGAAGCCCTGAAGCGGAAAATAATAACCCTGGCCTTTATTGAATGCAAATATGAAAATGATTACAAGCGGTGCAAACATATATACAAAAAATAAAGCAGTATATATAGCTAGAAATACGGGTTTTGCCGGTTTTTTATTTTTCATTTATACTCTGCCTTTTATAAATGCCTGATGGCCAAAGAAATTGTCCTGATTTTAGTAAAAAGCTCAATCAATTAAACAGCTGCAGGCCCTAAGTTTGTTTCTTTTTAAATATTTTTGTTTTTATAAATAGACTCAAGCCCGAAAATCTTTGAATAAAAAAGTATCATTGCTATTGAAAGAGCGCCAAGTGCCAGCGTAAAAGCTGAACCGAAATTCCAGTTCCCGACATGGAAAAACTGGTTTTCAACCATATTTCCTATCATTACAGAATCAGTACCTCCAAGTATTGCAGGAATTGCAAATGAGCCCAGCGCAGGTATAAACACAAGAAGAGTGCCTGCAAAAATACCTGTTAAGCTGAGCTTGAAAGTTATATCAAAAAAAACGCCGGTTCGTGATGCTCCAAGGTCAAGAGCTGCCTCTGTTAGCGAACTGTCTATCTTTAAAATTGTTGCGTAAAGTGGCAGCACCATCATAGGGGTATAAGTGTATACCAGACCGAAAACAACTGCGGTCTGGGTGTAGAGCATTTGCAGAGGCTTATCTATAAAGCCAATAAAAAGCAAAAACTGGTTTATAACGCCATTCTCTGAAAGAAGCAGTTTCCAGGCAAATATCCTGATAAGGTAGTTAACCCAGAAAGGTATCATGAGCACAACTATAAGCACACGGTCAAGGCTGGTCTTTTTGGCAAGAAAATACGCGACTGGATATGAAAATAAAATGGAAAGCACTGTTGTTATAAAGCTTATCTTGAGCGAGCGCCACAGTATTATCAGATAATGTTTTTTCTGGAATATAAGCAGAAAATTGCTGAAAGTAAAATCAATGCTGCGGCCTGAAAATATGTAATCTGTTGTAAAAGAATATAAAAAAATGACTGCGAGAGGCAGCATAAAAAAAATCCCAAACCATAAAAGCCCCGGATAAATCAGGTTTTTATTATTTTTTGCAATATTGCTCATGCCCAGGTAATTTATCTTGAATATTTATATAATTTGAACAGGATATATTTTCATCTATAAATTTTAACCAATATTTTGTAGAATATCCAATGAAAGTAAATGATAATAAATACCAGGAAAGGCTAAAAAATGATACCTGATGGAATAAAGAATATACTTTATGAGGGTGATAAGAAAGTCGCCACCAGAAATGCATATGGCGAGAGGCTCGCTGAGCTCGGGGATATAAAAAAGGATATAGTTGTGCTTGACTGTGATCTTTCAAAATCCACAATGACTGCTGTTTTTGCAAAAAAATTTCCTGACAGATTTTTCAACATGGGCATTGCAGAATCAAATATGACAAGCGTTGCCGCAGGATTGTCCACAATGGGAAAGATACCTTTCATTTCCACTTTTGGAGTATTTGCAACAAAGCGGGCCTGTGACCAGGTCAGCACTTCAATAGCTTATCCCCATTTAAATGTAAAGATATGCGCTACTCATTGCGGTATTTCAGTTGGTGAGGACGGCGCAACTCATCAGGCAATAGAGGACGTTGCAATAATGCGTGCTATACCGGGCATAATTGTCATATCTCCATCAGACGGCACAGAGACACGCAGGGTCATAGAGGCTGTAACTGCTTATAGAGGCCCCTGCTACGTAAGGCTTACAAGAGGCACAAGCCCGCTGCTATTCAATGAAAATTATAATTTTGAAATTGGCAAGGGCGTTAAGATGCTTGAAGGAAACAGGGCAACTGTTATTTCAGCCGGATTTACAACACATATATGTTTCTCTGCAGTAAAAAAGCTGGCATCCGAAGGCCTGGAAGTGGATTTTCTTAACATGGCTTCAATAAAGCCGCTTGATGAGGAGCTTATTCTTGAAAGTGCTGCAAAGACAGGCATTGTTTTTACGGTAGAGGACCACAATATTATTGGCGGCCTCGGAAGCGCTGTTTGTGAGCTGCTTTCAGAAAAACATCCTTCAAAAGTCATAAGGATAGGTGTAAGGGATAAGTTTGGAGCCTCAGGGACACCTGAAGAGCTTTATGCTGCATATGGACTTGATGAAGCCTCAATAATAAAAGTCATAAAGGAGAATCTTGAGTAATATGGCATTCTTTGATTTAAATAAATACAGGCAAAATGCTGAAAGTTTTTTATCAGAGCTTGATAAAGAATATTATATGCATTACGCAGGGCTTCAGCAGGAGCTCAATACTTCAGACATATATATAAAATATGAAAGCCTTTTTGACCTTTCAAATTTTGAAGCCATAAAAGAAATGAGAAAGGCTTCAAAAAATGCGGACGAAACCAAAAAGCTTTCATATCTTATAAGGTTCTGCGGGGAAGGCCTTGTTGAGAATTATGCACGTGAACTTGTGGACCGTATAGGTGAGCAGGAGGCAAATGCAACCGTAAAAATCGATGGCAAGGATATATCATATCGCTACAGCGATGTTTTACTTGCCAATGAAGCTGATAAGTCAAAAAGAGATGCAATAGATGATAAAAGAAATGCAGTTACAAAAAAATCCCTTAACCCTTCACTTTACCAGTACTGGGAAACTGTGCACAGACAGGCAGAAAAACTTGGCTTTGCAAGCTACCGGGATATGTTTGAATTTTTAAAACAGGAAGATTTCTCAACTCTTGAAAATTCCATGAATATGCTGCTTGAAAAAACTGCCGATATTTACCAGGTCCATTTCGGAAATCTTTTAAAAAAAGAATTAGGCATTTCACTGGGGGATGCCAGAAGAAGCGACTTTGCATATCTTCGGCGTGCAGCCAGATATGACAGGTATTTTAAAAAAGAGGCTCTTGTAAATGTGTTTAAAGACACGCTTCTTGAAATGGGCATAGATATTGAAAAACAGCCGAATATAATTCTTGACGTGGAAGAACGCAGGAATAAATCCCCCAGGGCATTTTGTGCAACAGTAAAAGTTCCAGATGAAATTTACCTGGTTGTCATGCCAAAAGGCGGCCAGGATGATTTTGAGGCAATGTTTCATGAGGGCGGGCATGCTGAGCATTTTGCAAATACATCAGCAAAACTGGACTTTGAATATAAGTTTCTTGGCGATAATGCTGTCACTGAAGGCTACGCCTTTACACTTGAGCATCTGATGCAAAGCAGCGCATGGCTTAGCTGTTTTTTAAAAATGGCTCATCGCGAAGCAGAAGATTTTACCTATTTTTCAAATCTTTCAAAGCTCTGGTTCTGCAGAAGATATGCTTCAAAATTAAAGTATGAGCTTTTACTGCATAACGGTTCTTCAATAAGCGGAAAAGACCAGGCTTACAGGCATATACTCAGTGATGCTGTCATGATGCAACATCATCCTGAAGATTATTTAAAGGATGTAGATGAAGGTTTTTACTGCACAAATTATATAAGGGCATGGATATTTGAAGCCCAGCTCAAAGATTATATGCACCGCAAATTCGGTTATGAATGGTTCAGGCAGAAAAAAGCCGGCAGCTTCCTTAAAGAGATATGGAGCTACGGGCAGAAATATGGCCCCGATGAGGTCCTTATGCAGCTGGATTATAAGGGTCTGGATATAAATTATCTCATAGACAACCTGGCTGAAGAAATACAAAAGCATAAGTAATATATTTAAAGAAAGGAAAATAATTTGGATTTGAAACCAAAAATCAGAAATATCCCTGATTTTCCAAAAAAGGGCATAGTTTTCAGAGACATAACTCCGCTGATAAGCGATGCTGCAGCTTTCAGGCAAGCAATAGATTTAATGGCAGAAAATTACAATGGCAAAAAAATAGATTCAATACTTGGCGCTGAAGCAAGGGGGTTTATATTCGGAGGGGCGCTTGCTTATAAAATAGGCTCAGGATTCATACCAGTCAGAAAGCCGGGCAAACTTCCGTACAGCACATGTAAAGTATCCTATGATCTTGAGTATGGCAGCAATGTGATGGAAATGCATACAGATGCAATAAAAAAAGGCGACAGTGTGCTCATAGTGGATGACCTTGTTGCAACAGGCGGTACGGCAAAAGCCCAGGCACAGCTAATAGAGAGTTGCGGCGGTATTGTTGCCGGCTTATGTTTTCTTGTAGAGCTTGAGTTCTTAAATCCAAGACAAATGCTTGAAGGATATGATGTATTTTCCATCATAAAATATGAATCAGAGTAAAAAATTAAATAAAAAATAGCATATAGCGCATTTGAAAGCAGGAGTTTTTCTAAATAAAGGAGGAAGTACCAATGGCGGCAAAAAAAGAAAAGAAAAAAGGCGGAAATGGCGAGGAAAGGCTGGATAAGGAAGTACCAATTGATGAAGAGGCAAGAAAAAAAGAGGAAGCAGAGCTTATAAGCCAGCTTCAGGAAGAAATAGATAAGCTGACCACAAAAGATATAGTTATACAGATGATGATGTCATTGTCAAGCCTGGCATATAAGAAAATGGGTATTCCTGCGGGGACCAATGACAAATACAAAGATAAGTCACAGGCAAAACTTGCCGTGGACTGTTTTGAAGCTCTTTACAAGATCCTTTCTGAGGAAATAAGCGCCCAGGAGGCTGAAAATCTTAAATCCTCGCTGTCAAATTTGCAGCTTAATTTTGTTAAAACGTTTATTTAAATGATATTTCATCTACCTTACAGCGACGGCTATTTATATTTATAATAAATCAGCCTGGCCGAAAATCAGGCTACAGCGGCAATAAAGAGAAAGGTGGTTATTATGGCTATATGGAAATGCAGTTCCTGTGGTTTTGAAAAAGAGAGCAGATGCAAACCAAAGAAATGTGAATGCGGGGCAAAAGACAGCTTTACCAAAAAAGAATAGGGCAAAAATTATTTAATTGCATTCGATTTTTTAAAAAAATATTTTCAACCATCCTTAAGACCACTGGGCAAAAGCTATTATAAAGCCGTTGCAGTCTTCTATTAAGAATTCCCTCATCCTGTACTCCGTGTCTGTAAGCTCTGCAACTATTTTTACTCTGTCTTTTATCCAGTTGTAAAAAGTTTCAATTGAATCGACCTCAATATATATTATTACAGTGCCGCCTGTTTTCTGCTCTGAAAATCCCGGAATTTTTTCAGTCAGGCTCTTTTTTGACTGAAACATTATTTCCACATCTTCACAACGCATCAGCGCCCAGTCAAACTGGCCCTTTTTTGGGTCTGTAAGCACAAGCTCAAAGCTTCCGAGGGTATTCTGGTAAAAATCAACTGTTTTGTTTACATCGTCTACGATGAGATTGGGAGTAAGTTTTTTAAGCATTTTTTAAAATCCCCTTTCAGAAGCAATAT
>JAFGMJ010000110.1 GCA_016927635.1 Actinomycetota bacterium | reverse complement strand
TGTCTTAAATGGCTGGGGAGAGAGGATTCGAACCTTTTAAAAAAACTGGTGCCGAAGGTTGGGGTCGGACCGGCACGAATCTTCCGGCAGATGGTTTTTGAGTCCGGCACGTTTGCAAATTCTACCCCTCCGGCAAGGAATTACTTATATTATAATAATATAGATATGGCAATGGATTACTTTTTCCTGAAAATATCCTTTAGAAATCTCATAAATTTACTGAAAAATAAATCATGCTGATAATAGGTTTTAATCTTACTTCCCTGAGAAAACTCAGATATTTTTTCCATAACCTGGCCGACTTCTTCTTCATTTGTTAAAACTACCAGATAATCACCAGGATAAATAATTGTTTCACCCTTTGGTATTATCTCTTCCTCTCCTCTTTTAATGCCTACAAGCAGACAGCCTTGCGGCCAGCAAACATCCTTTATTTTCTGCCCTTCTATTTCAGATTCAATTGATATGGGAATCTCAAGGACAACTCTTGTTTTAGGCTCACCAACAAAAGAAGCATATTCTTCATTTTGAAGGCTTCTCTGTAGCAGTGATTCATATATTGGTTTTGAACCTACAAGGTTTGCAAAAAAATAAGATATAAATACAACAATTGAAAGTGACAGAAGGTGATTGAATGAACCTGTCATTTCTGTTATCAGCACAATTCCTGTAATTGGTGCTTTAACAATTGCTGCAAAATATCCGGCCATTGCAAGAATGATAAAATTATTTATGTAAGCAGAACTTAGATTAAAAGCATGGTTAAAGAAAATACCAAGAAGATTGCCGGTTATTGCACCTATAACTAGAAGTGGAAGGAATATTCCGCCCGGGGCACCAGAGCCATAACTAAATATTGTAAAAGCAAATTTTAGAACAAGAAAGATAAAAAGGAGTTTTATTCCAAAATTATTTTGAGTGAGAGATGTTACAAGAGTGTTTCCACCACCAAGCACCTGGGGGTAAAAAAACCCCAGTATGCCTGCAAAAAGCAATGGTATTACGGGACGCACCATAATAGGTATGAATTTTTGTTTTACATACAAATCTTTTACTTTTAAAAGTGAATAATTAAAGAATGCCCCAAATAAGCCGATAACTGCTCCGACTATAAATAAATAAGGGTAATTTTTAAGAGGAAGAACTTCTATTGATTTAAAATTAAATACAGGATTAATTCCAAAGAATCCTGAAGCAATAAAATCAGCTGTAACTGATGCGGAAACTGCTGAAAGAAGTATTAAAGAAGAAAAACTTTTATGAATTTCTTCAAGAGCAAAGATAACTCCTGCAAGAGGAGCATTGAAAGCTGCTGCAAGTCCTGCACTTGCCCCGCTTGTTATTAAGAAATTTTCTTCTATTTTAATACGCTTAAATATCTTTGAAAATCCCTGGCCGACTGCTGCACCTATCTGGACTGAAGGGCCCTCTCTTCCAAGTGAAAGACCTGCACCGATTGCAAGTATGCCACCAAACATTTTACCAAGAAGCACTCTCCACCATACCATATTTGTTTTTCTAATAAGGACTCCTTTAACCTGAGGAATTCCGCTTCCTCTTACCACAGGCTCTGCCTTTATAAGAAGGCCGATTATTATTCCTATTGAGATAAGGATTATAAATAGGATTGGTATAAAGTATGGTTTTTCCTTTAAATATGAAAAAATTGATGGATAGAAATCACTTATTTTTTCTATAGAGTATCTGAAAAGGACTATTGCAAATCCTGTAAGTATTCCAATCAAAATACCTTCAAATATAAGTTTCAATCCAATAGTATACCAGTGCTTCATTGTGCTGAACGTGCTATTTTCAAGTGGTCTTTTCATAATTGCAAATTAGTTGAATAGCTTCTAATAAAACCTTTTTTAAAATTATTTTAACTCAACAAGAATAACCCAATATTTTTTAAAATAGAAGAATGAATTTTCGATACCTGAGGATACCTGGAAATTTATAAATAATTAAAAATTTTCGCGATATAATTCCGGAATTGAACCTTTTTAAAAACTGGTTTAAAAACTGGTGCCGAAGGTCGGGGTCGAACCGACACGAACCTTTCGGCCCACTGGATTTTGAGTCCAGCGCGTCTGCCAATTCCGCCACTCCGGCACGGTTGAAATAATACAATTTATTATGATTATAATCAAGAATATCAGGGGTTTCGAACGGGTCACTTAACTTTATATCATATTGGAAAACCATTATCCTTCCTCTTCCTCCCGCACAGTTTCCGCAGTAACTGAACTTTGTATCATATTGGAAAACTTCTCTGTAAAACTGCCTTGCTTCATATAAAATTTCCTGTTAAATGTTATAATATTGGACGTCGAAAAAAACGTATTTTTAAAATTGTTTAAAAACTTTGACCCTTAGATTGCTAAATATAAAAGAAAATGGCCAAAAAAATCATTTTAATTGACGGGAATAATATTGCATACCGTGCATTTTATGCGCTGCCAGAAACAATTACCACCAGTTCCGGCATTACTACGAATGCAGTGCTGGGTTTTACAAATATGCTTTTAAAATTGATGGAAGAAGAAGACCCGGATACAATTATCTGTGCATTTGACAGCAAAAGCCCAACTTTCAGGCATAAGATGTTTGACGAATATAAAATCCACCGGAAGCCAATGCCGGAGCAGCTTTCATACCAGCTCCCTTTAATAATCGAGGTTCTTGAAGCCTTTGGCATTCCCTGCCTACGGGAGGAAGGAGTGGAGGCTGATGATATTCTTGCAAGTATTGCGCATTTTTCATCTGACAAATATAAAGAGACAATAATAGTCACAGGAGACAAGGACATCCTTCAGCTTGTATCGGATGGATTAAAAGTAATGGCGGTAAGGAAAGGTGTAACCGATATTGTCCTGTATAACGCAGAAATGGTCGAGCAAAAATTCGGGGTCAGCCCTGAAAAAATGAAGGAGTTGCTTGCCCTTATGGGGGACAGCTCCGACAACATACCGGGGGTTCC